>WRBX01000101.1 GCA_009784335.1 Oscillospiraceae bacterium | reverse complement strand
GATTAACGGCGTGATTTCCGAGCTTGCAAGCCAAATAAAAGATAAAGAAAAAGAAATCACCACAGCGCAAAAGCTGATTGAGGAGAAGCAGGCGAAGTTTAAGCAGCGCGTTCGTGTGCAATATGAAGAGGGCTCGGTGGGTTATATAAAGTCGTTTTTCGAGGCCGAGAGCATGAATGATTTGCTTTATCGCTATGCCATTGTGCAGGAAGTTTTGATTCACGATAAGGATTTAATCGACCAAATGGAGCGAGCAAAGCGCGCAATCGAAGAGGCGAAAGCGGCGATTGAGGATAATAAAGTGCAGACAGAGGGGCAGAAAAAGCAGCTCGACGATAAGAAAAGACTTGAAACCAGCAAGCAGCAGGAGCAGCAGAAAATTATAAATGATTTGCAGAAAGACCAAGATGCGTGGCAAAAGCAGCTCGACGCGGCGCAGGCGGCCGAAGCTGCGCTCAAGCGGCAAATCGCGGCCAATGCCTCGAATTCCAATAGTTCTACATATACCGGCGGAAAGTTCGATTGGCCTGTGCCTTCGAGCTACCGCATAACCAGCGAGTTTAGCGCGGCGCGCACCCATCCGGTGTTGGGCGTTGTGCGCAGGCATGACGGAATTGATATCGGTGCGCCGTCGGGTAGCAATATTGTTGCGGCGGGCGACGGAACGGTGCTTTTTGCCGGCTGGAACGGCGGCTATGGCAACTGCGTGATTATCGATCATGGCGGCGGCTATACCACGCTCTACGGCCATGCGAGCTCGCTGCTCGTTAGCAGCGGCGCTAAGGTTTCGCGCGGGCAGGTGATTGCAAAAGTCGGCTCCACCGGGGTTTCCACCGGGCCGCATTTGCATTTTGAAGTGTGTATAAATGGAGTGGCCAAGGAACCTACGCAATTTTTGAAATAAAAATCAAAAATTGCATTTATTGCGAGGAATGCAATGGCGAAGCAATCCTAATTCCCCTCCTTCGGAGGGGTGGCACGCGAAGCGTGACGGGGTGGTTTCTTCATATATTTGTTTTATGCGGGGGACGCCCCCGCACCCCCTTGTTTTCGGTCTTGCTCCGCAAATCATAGATTTGCATCGCAAACGAAAACGGGTCCTGCTTCGCTTCGCTCGCAGTCCAAAATATGATTATTGCAGTCGCCTCATCGGCGAAAACTTGTGTAATACTGCTATACTATCGGCGATTGCTTTGTAGGGGCGACCATTGGTCGCCCGCACTTCGAAGGGGTTACGTAGGGGACGCCGTCCCGGGCGTCCCGCGCATCGAAGGAGTTACCCCGGCATCGTAGGGGACGATGCCCACATCGTCCCGCAACTTCGAAGCGCATACCCTGGCACCGTAGGGGCGAACCGTTTTCGCCCGCATCAAAACTCGTTTAAATTTAAATCTATATATAAAAAGGAGAAAGAAATGAAAAATCTAAAAACACTGCTGGCGGGCATTGTAATCGGTGCAATGCTAACAACAACTGTGGCATTTGCAAAAAATATTATTTGGAAGGAGTTGTCGGCCGAGTTTTGCGATATTGAAATCTTAATCGAAGGCGAGAGGAAAATACCAAAAGATGTCACCGGCAAGGTGGTGGAGCCGTTTATTATCGACGGAACTACATATGTGCCAATCCGCGCGATTTCGCAGTTTTTCGGCAAGCAAGTTGATTGGGATGGGGCGGGCAAAAGGGTGCTGATAAATCAACCTGTAGGTTCGTTTGAAGAAGTGATAGCCGCGCTTGGTGAAGATGCGCAATATGGAAACTTTGATTTGGATGGCGACGGAATAAAGGAACTCATTGTTATCGAGCCTGATAATGATCCGCAGTATGTTCCCGGCACTGTTTTTAAGACAACTGTTTATGCAAAATCAGATGGTATAATCAAAACATATTATTTGCCAAAAAATGCTTTTGGATATGAAGGAAAACTATACTCTAATGGTGTAGTTGATGCTTCGCAAGGTGGATTGCCAAGCGGGGGGAGTGTTGGCCATTATTACAAATTTGATAGTGCTAGAGGATTTTACGAAGTGGCGTATCACTCTTATGCAGGAAATAGACCTGGCATGCCAGAGGATATTTTAAATCAATATAGAGTAGATGGAGTTAAAGCAACAGCAGCAGAGTATAATGCTAAAGTGGCAACTTTGAATCTGAATAGCGCTCAGTTAATTAAAGATTTGATATAATTAAGAAGTCTTTTGAAATCTAAGAAAGTGTCAGTTAGGCACTTTCTTTTAATGTTGACAAAATTCGCCGAATATATTAGTTTATAAGCATGATAAATGATGTGGAAAAACTGCGCGAGATTGCGAGAAATGTGCGGATAAGCGCGCTTGAGATGGTGCATGGGGCAAGTAGCGGGCATATTGGCGGCAGCTTGGGGATTGCCGATGTGCTGGCGGCGATTTATTTCTACGCGATGGATGAGCAGGATAAATTCGTGCTTTCTAAGGGGCATTGCAGCCCGGCTTTGTATGCCGTGCTGGCGGAAAAGGGGATAATACCCGAGGAAGATTTGAGCGGGTTTCGTCAGGCGAATTCGTATTTACAGGGGCATCCCTCGATGAAAGATGTGCCCGGGGTGGACGCTTCGACGGGTTCGCTTGGGCAAGGAATAAGTGTGGCATGCGGAATGGCGCTGGGTTTGCGGGGCGCCCGGGACGGCGCCCCCTACTCTCGATTGCCAGCGGTCTACTGTGTGATGGGGGACGGCGAGCAGCAGGAGGGGCAGGTTTGGGAAGCGGCGGCGTTTGCGGCGCATTACGGGCTGGATAATCTCTGCGTCGTGGTGGATTTGAATGGCTTGCAGATTGACGGCGCTACCGATGAGGTTATGTCAATCGGCGATATCGCCGCTAAATATCGGGCGTTTGGCTGGAATGTGCTGGAAATTAATGGCCATGATTTTGGCGAGATTATGGCGGCTTTGGATGCGGCCAAGGAGCACAAAGGCAAGCCCACTGTGATAATCGCCAAAACCATTAAGGGCAAAGGCGTTTCGTTTATGGAGGGGAATTATGCATGGCATGGCACCGCGCCGAATGATGAGCAGTTTGAATTGGCGGTAAAAGAATTAGAATAGAGCATTTAGTATCTAGCATTTAGCATTTAGGTGCAAAATAAGATACTAAATGCTAGTCAAAGAAAGGAATAGATAATGAAAAAGCTTTATCGAATCGAAAATGGGCGGAAGTTTTTAGGCGTTTGCGGAGGATTGGCAGAGTATTTTAATATAGATCCAACTATTGTGCGAGTTTTATGGGCGGTTTTGGCAATTGCGACATGGTCGGGCCTATTCTGGGGTTATCTGATTTGCGCGTTTGTTATGCCGAATAAGAGCGAACTGCCGCCGGAGATACAAGACAAAAATGTCTACGATGCGAAATAGAACGCGGATGACGCGGATTTCAATTTTATTTTGATGGGATTGCAGATGCATAATGTGATAAACATTGTTAAAAAGCAAATTGAGGAGCTGGTAAAAAAAGCTTCCGGTTTTGATGGAGAAATTGAAGTTAGCGCCACAAAAGATAGCAAGTTCGGCGATTTTGCGGTGAATATTGCTATGCGGCAGGCCAAGGTGCTTGGCAAAAATCCGCGCGAGTTGGCGGAAGAGATAATTGGAAAGATGAATTTTGAGGGCAGCTACATAGAAAGGTGCGAGGTTG
>WRBX01000100.1 GCA_009784335.1 Oscillospiraceae bacterium | reverse complement strand
TAGAGGTGAGGAGTTAGGAGCACCTTTTTTCGAGGATTTTGGTGCTGATTTATGGAAAACCCAGGCGGTTGCGAAGGTGATGATAGCAGGGATTAGCACTTTATAGAAGTTCCAGAAAGGCTTCAGTTCCTTGGTGGGCACGCCGTTTTTTATCACCTCAACCATCGGCAAATCGCCCGAGAGGCCGAGGAGTGAATAGATATTGAAGGCATGGTTGGAATATTTTTGATATTGCCCGGCGGTGCCTTGGATTTTATCTATAATCCAGCCGAAGACCCAAAAATTATCGAGCCCCATTTGCTTTGCCTCGTTGCTAAATCTTGCATCATAAAACGGTAGGCAGACGACTATAATAGTGGCCAAAATCGCGCCGATTGCGATGAGGATATTTTTCCAATCTTTCCATCTTTTAATCAGCACGGCAAAGAAAAGCGGCACGAAAAAGATGGCTTGCGGCTTGATTAAAATAGCGAGGGTGAATATCACGCTTGCCAAAATCCAATCTTTCGTTTCGCCTTTTTCAGCGACTCTTGCCAGGAAGATAATCGAGAGAACTATAAAGAATGTAAGCACACTATCGAGCTGCCCCCAAATCGCAGAATCCACCATCATTGCAGGGCAAATCAGCATTAGCGCGGCGACGATTAAGCCGATTTTCTCGGATGAATATTTCTTGCCGAGGCGATAGGCGATAAACGCCAGGCCGATATCGGCGAGGAGGGGGAAAGATTTAAAGGTGAGCACCCAACCCCAATGAAAGATGATAAGGGGGGTATATGTGTTTTCATAGCTTGGCATGCCGGAAAAGAAGAACCATGGCCAAAATGCCGTGGTGCCCTCGGGCAGCAGCGGCAGCGTGCCGAGGATTTTGCCGAGCAGGCCCGTGAGGCCATAAATGATAAGCCCAAACGGCTGATAATTCACGAAAAACCCACTTTTATACACTTCCCACGGCGGCAGGCTGGTCATGTTTAGGCACCAATTGGTCGCCCAGCCGAAATCAATTTGATAGCCGTTTACGGTGGTGGCGATGAAAAACCGAGCTAATATAAGCGCAGCAAATGCCGCGATTATGCTCCACTTCGTCGCAAGCGACACTCCCGATGTCGCCTTCGGCGACGATTTAAGGTTGGGTAATTTTGGGATGAAGTGGAATGCTAAGAAAAGCAGGGGAAACGCGATTATTATTGACCAAAAGAGCATAAAAACCTCCGATTTTATTAAGTTAGAAGTTAGGAATGAGAAGTGAGAAGCTTCTAAACTCCTAACTTCTAATTTCTAACTCTATTATCATTTGTGCCGCCTCAGTTGGCGTCAACCTCTTCTTCTCATCGGTGTAGCCAAACCCCGTCATCTGCCTATAATCTTGTTCTAACTTTTTTTGCATATCGGTGTCAACTCCCGGGAGGGCGATATGAGAAATTTTAATATCAGTGCCGGCGAGCTCTTTGGCAAGCCCGTCGGTCATGGCGATTAGCGCGGCTTTTGATGCGGAATATGCCACTTCGCAGGCAGCGGGATTGATGCCATGCTTGGAAGAAATATTGATAATCTGCCCATCGCCTCGCGCCAACATCTGCGGCAAAACAGCGCGAGTGCAATTAAATGCGCCCTTGGTATTCACCGCAAAAATATTATCCCATTCTGCCTCCTCGGTGTCAACAAATAGTTTTTGCAATGCAATCCCGGCGTTGTTGACGAGGATATCAACGCGGCCTATTTCGGCAATCATCGCTTGCACAGCGGAGAAATCTCGGATATCGCATTGGAGCAGTTGACAGTTGACAGTTGACAGTTGACAGTTTTTAGCGACCTGCTCCGCCTCATCCCCACTCGCATTATAATTAATCGCAATATTATGCCCGAGCTTCGCCATTTCCACCGCCAGCGCAGCGCCTATGCCCCTGCCGGCTCCCGTAATCAAAACTGTTTTCATATTTATTATGTATCAATAGTAATTATTTTTGTCAATTTGACAAAAAAAACATATAATAGTATAAAAGTGGCACAAGCAAATTATCGCTGTGCTGTTTTTTATTTGCTGATAGAATTAAAATATTGACAATGTGCATAATATGAGTATAATAGAATTAGGAGATGATGAAAAATGAAAACTGCGAATTATAATGTGAGGGTTAATCCTGAAATTAAGGCCGAGGCGGAAGCGCTTTATTCGATGTGGGGGCTAAACTTAAGCCAAGCATTTAATCTTTTTTTGCACCAATCGCTGATGAAGCGAGGCTTGCCTTTTGAGCTGAAAGCGGCGCCAAACATCGAGAGTAATGAATACTGGGATAACCATCCTATGACACCGCATATTAAGGCGACTCTTTTGCAAGCTTGTGAGGATATTGATAATGGAACGGGTGAGTGGATGAGTGTTGATGAAGTTGACGATATGCTAAAAGAGACGATAAGGAGAGCCGAAAATGCCCAAGCATAGCATAATTGTTAGTAAAAAAGCATCGGCAATGCTTGATAGGCATGTGGAATTCTTGGCGAGGGTAAGCCCTAAAGCTGCGGATAGATTGAGAGTAAAGGTTATGAATGAAATTCGTGGCATTGAGGCTAACCCTGAGGGCTTTCCGTTATGGTGCCCTCATTTTAATTTGCGTAAGCCTTTCCGCAGAATTATTGTGGAAAAGCGATATATGATACTTTTTACTGTTCATGACAAAAAAGTTGTTGTTGCTTACATAATTGACACTCGCATGAACAATGAGGAAATTATTTGAAAAAAATACTGCAAAACCCGTTAATACTATATCTTTTCACCAATATCATGGTGTTTTGTTTGCTTTATTTTTATCGCGAGCCGGATCCGTATATCCTCTATGCCGGAGGAGCGGTGATTGCGCTAACCACCATTGTTTACGCGGTTTTTCGGTGGACAAAACAGGGCGAGGGCTACCTTTTCATCATCGCTGCCATGCTGGTCACCCTGGGCGTTGCCATGCTGGTGCGCCTGAATTACACAATAGGCACAAAGCAAATCATATGGTACGGCGTCGGAATTATCGCGTTTTCAGGGAGTTTTTTAGTCTTTAAATATTGGAAAATTCTGCGTAACTGGCAGTGGACATATTATTTCCTCGGCATCTTTTTCCTCGTTATCACGCAAATTTTCGGCACCAAAATCGGCGGTGCAAAGAACTGGATAATCATCGGATCCGGCGCCAATCCGCTCTTCAGTATTCAACCTTCGGAAATAGTAAAAATTCTTTTCGCACTATTTTTAGCCTCGTTTTTCTCAAAGCCCAACACGCGTAAAATCCTGGATATCAACGAAAAATGGTTTGTAATGCTTGGCGTTTATATCTTCTGCGCCTTCTTTATTCTGCAGCGCGAATGGGGCACTACGGTGCTATTTATGCTCACTTATATCACGGTGCTGTTTGTCGCAAGGGGCACTTGGAAGGAGCTTTGGCTCAATATCGGCGGCTTGGTGGCAGTGGGCTGGTTTGCGGCGACCAAAATCCATCATATTGGCATCCGCATTGCAAACTGGCTAAATCCCTTTTGGGATTTGGATAAAGCGAGTTATCAAACATCCCAAAGCCTTTTTGCCATCTCATCGGGCGGGTTTTTCGGCAGCGGGTTGGGGCTGGGCAAGCCGTGGATGATTCCCGAGGCACACTCGGATTTTATCTTTTCTGCGGTGTGCGAGGAGCTGGGGGTGCTTGGCGGCTCGGCGGTGATTCT
>WRBX01000099.1 GCA_009784335.1 Oscillospiraceae bacterium | reverse complement strand
ATTCCTCTGTTGGTTTCTAAATGCGGGATGCCGAGGGCGGTGCCTCCTGTGAGCACAGAATAGACGGCGCCATGGATGCCTTTGCGCTCGAAAAGACAGATATCATCAATGATTTTGCTTTTGGTGAAGAGCTTGGAAAATGCCGGGTGGGCATAATGGTCATCGGGTTTGGCGAGAACGATATCGGTTAGCATTGAGATATTCACTTCTCTTGGCTCGCTGCTGTTATTTGCGATAAAAATTTTGGTGAGCTTGGCGGGGAAGCTATTTGCCATAAAAATGGTGGTGGTTATATCTAGGCCATCTGGACGATTTTGAATAAATTCAGCTTTGGGCGGCGCAAAAATAATGCTGGAGTTTTCGGAAAAGGAAACATCATTTATGATGATTTGGCTGCCGCGTTCTTCAGAACCAAGTAACAAGTTATCATAGTTTAGGAAGGCTTTACCGCTAGTTTCTATAATAGTTTTTGATTTGTGCGAGGAGAGGACATGATATTTCAAGGCATCGTTGCTCGAAAATTCGCGGATTACCATATCGCTTTCTTGCTGGAATTCTTTTTCAAGCTTATCCGGATGATGAGTCTCTTTTGAAATTATCACATTTATCGGCACTTTTTCGCAGAGCAGTTCACGGGCTGCTGCAATTTCCGGAATGCTCATAAATCGTTTTTGCAGGATATTATCATTTAATAGGTTGTTAATAGAAAGCAGGCTCATACCAAGGTGGTGAACCATAAATTGCTTCACTATAGCATGATTTTCATTTTTTGAAAGACGAGCAGGGGTATAGTCGACAGCCTCATAAAATCCATAACGGCCGCAAAATTCAAGGTTATTGAGTCGATAAATATTTTCAATACCGGATTTGTAATCGATAGGCAGGGCGAGGCAGGTGGCATAGGGGGCGATGACGATGTCGTTTTGAATGCTGCGTGCAACGCCGAGGGCCGGCACGCCAAAGGCCTTATATTGATAATTTAGGTTATCATCGAACTTGTTAAAACCGCTCTCGCTGACGCCCCAAACGGGAGTGACCATGGTTTTTGCGAAGCGCTGCTGCTCGCGGATAGCGAAGTGATACGATTCATTGAGCAGGGTGTTTGGCACATTTTCCATGATAAGAAGCGGCATTAGATATTCGAACATACTACCCGACCATGAGATAAGCCCGCGGTAGCCGCCGTGGGTGGCGAGAGTTCTGCCCATTTTTGCCCATGATTCAAGCGGGATTTCGCCTCTTGCGATTGCGATATAGACAGTTTGGCGAACTTCTGAGGCTAGAATATCGTAATGGGTCGGAGTGAGCTCTTGCTTTTCGATATCGTAGCCAATGGAGAAGAGGGAGGCGGAGTGATCGAAGAGAGGACGGAGCTCCATACTATCGCTTAAAGTTTGGAGCTTTGAGAGTAGAGAATGGAGTTTTGACACCACCCCGTCAGGCTTCACACAATGTGTGTTCGCCTGCCACCCCTCCGGAGGAGAATTTATAATGCCTTCGAGCGCGGCCTGGGCAGTCATTAAATAGCCGAGGAGGTTGCCGCTGTCGACAGTAGAAACATAGCGTGGGTTGAGGGGTTTTAGGGTTTCGATGTCATACCAGTTATATAAATTGCCATGCCATTTTTCGAGCTTTGCGATGGCAATTAGGATTCGCTCCAGAGTCGAAATCAATTTTGAAAGGTCGATAAAGCCCAAATCATAGGCGGAAATGGCGGATAGAATATGCATGCCGATATTGGTTGGAGAAGTGCGCAGAGCAATGCCGTTTGGCGGGTTTTCTTGATAGTTATCGGGGGCCAGGAAGTTGGTTTTGGGAATAGCAAAATCTTCATAATATTGCCAAATACGCCCGGCGAGGTGAGTTAGAACATGATGGTCTTCGTCAGTGATATTTGGTTTGCATTCCGGAATGATTTTGCCGCTTTTATGTGTGAATAATGGAGCAAATATCCAAAGCAGAATGAGCCAGTTCGCGGTTAATATGCCGAGGACCAGAGCAAGCACACAAGATAGCCACATAAAAATAAATTCTGATTTTATGCTGTTTTTTTGCGATGATTCAACTTGTGAGGCAGTTTGCCACTGGAGCATATTTTTATGTGAAACAAAAACGCGCCACAGGGTGCGTACTATTGCATCTATATTAGAAATAGCTGTGTGCAAGAGGGTTATGAAGAGAAAGAGGGTTTGAAGAAAAACGCCGCGGAGGCCGTGGATGGCGGTGGAGTGGAAGCGCTTGCCGCTGGTTTTGTAGCCTTGATTGGAGGCCCATTCAATGGTAGAAATCAAAAGTTGAGTGCATAAAATTAGCAAAACTAAGGGAAAGAGTTTTGGTGAGATTATTAATAGGGTGGTCAGGCAGATAGGTAGAAGCGAGCGACGCAAGTTATCAATGATTTTCCACTTTGATATGGCGGAAAGCTTGCATTTTAAGTAGGGAAGCAGTTGCCAATCGCCGCGGGTCCAGCGGTGGTTGCGCTTGGAATAGGCTTTATAATTTCCCGGGAAATCGTCGACGAAAGAAACATCGCCGAGGAGGGCACAACGAAGGAAAGAGCCTTCGAGCAAATCGTGAGAGAGAAGGGAATTTTCTTTAATAACGCCGGGAAGGATTTTACAAAAAGCTTCTACATCAAAAATGCCCTTGCCTGCAAAAATACCCTCTTCAAATAGGTCTTGATAAATATCGGAAACAGCAAAAGAATAGCTATCAATGCCGCCTTGCCCGGCGAAAATTTTCGAGAAGAGCGATTTATTGGCGCTTTGCACATCGGTTATCATTCTAGGCTGCATCATACCATAGCCATGCATCACTCGCTTGCTCCACTTGCTGGTCTTAGGTGTGTTTAAAGGATGAGCCATAGCACCGATTAGTGCGGCGGCAACCTCGCGGTTTAGCTTGGTATCGCTATCTAATGTTATGATATATTTGAATTTGCCTCGGATGCTTTGTGCATATTCCATCAGAGCGCCGCGCTTTCGTTCCCAAGCAATTTCGCGCAAGAATAGTGAGAATTTATTTTCGCCTAGTTTTTTGTTTAGTTCCCATAGTTTTTCAATAGTTTTTTCTTTTGTTTCATTTTGCAGCTCCGGCTTGCAATCGCAGATTAGGGTGAAAAAAATATTTTTATCGTTGTTAGCATATGAGAAGATTTCTAGATTTTTTAGAAGATTTTCGGCCTCAGCGATACTCGAAATGAAAGCCGGAATGACAACCTGAGTTTTGAATTCATCCGGAATTCCGCCGTTTTTTGGAGAAAAGTCCATTTTGGGGATAATGGAAGGTTTACTAAATTTGGTTGTGATATAGTTTACAATGTTGATGACAATTTCGGAAATTGGAATTAGGGCGAGGGCGGCCAGCCACCAAGAATAACAGAGGCCGCAAAATGCCAAGAGCAGGGTGGTAGGTAGCACAATAAAAAAAGCATAAAGGCGACGATGGAAGGCCTTTTGATTGCCGTGAGTTTTACCTAACTCGGTGGTAATAAGAAAATAGCCGACATGGCGCTTCTTTTTTTGCGCTAACAGGCAGGCTTGCTTGGCGATGGCAAAGGGATTAGATTTTTGCTTTTTAGCGATTTCTTCAACTCTTTTTCGATAGAATTCTTTGGTCTGCCGTGTCATATTTGAATAAGTATTACCATAGTCTTCGCGCGATAAAATACCTTCGACTTCGCTGATCTCGGGAATTATTTTTTGCATATCAATTTTGGAAATATTTTT
>WRBX01000098.1 GCA_009784335.1 Oscillospiraceae bacterium | reverse complement strand
GGATTTGAGATTGACCAATTAAATGATAGCACGATCACCCTCAGAACCACTCCTTTTGATATAGAGGCGGACGAGCTGCCCGAGTTGATTATCGAGCTTTTAACAAAGCTGGAAAATGCAACCGAAGATTTTATGCCTGAATTTCGCGAAAAGGCGCTTCATTCAATCGCGTGCAAAGCAGCGATTAAGGGAAATAAAAAGCTTTCGGAATTTGAAATGCGCGAAATTATCGATTGGGTGCTGGCTCAAGGCCAACACCAAACCTGCCCTCACGGCCGCCCGCTGACATATAGCTTCACCAAATACGAAATCGAAAAATTATTCAAGAGGGTAACTTAGATGCTTCAAAAACTAATAATTGTGTGCGGGCCGACGGCGAGCGGCAAAACGGCCAAGTCTGTGCAGATTGCCAAGGCAAATAATGGCGAGATTATTTGCGCCGATTCCATGCAGATTTATGACGGAATGCCGATTTGTACTGCATCGCCGACTGACGAGGAAAAGCAGGGGATTCCGCATCATTTGTTTAATTTTGTGCCGCTTTCAGAGAACATGACTGTTTGGAAATATGCCAAGCTCGCGCATGAGAAAATTGCCGAAATCTCCGGCCGTGGGGGCTTGCCGATTTTGGTGGGCGGCACCGGGCTTTATATCGATTCGGTCGCGCAAAATTTGAATTATCAAAATATTGACTGCCCGCCCGAGATTAGCGTAAGCTTAAATAGCAAGGAAAATGATGAACTTTATGAAGATTTGAAGCGGCTGGATAGCCTGGCGGCCGAGAAAATCCCGTCGCAAAATCGTCGTCGCTTGATTCGCGCTTTGGAAATCTGCTATGCAACAGGCCGAGCTAAAACTGAAATTGATGAGCAAAGCCGGCAAAATCCGAAATATGATGCAACTTATATCGGCACTTATTTCGAGCGAGCTAATCTTTATGAGCGCATAGATAATCGCGTTGATATTATGCTTGAAAATGGTTTGCTAGGCGAAATTGAGCATATTTATAAGGAAAATAAAATAGGCCAGACCGCGATGCAGAGCATAGGCTGCAAAGAATTATTTCCCTATTTCAAAGGTGAAATTAGTTTAGAAGATGCAGTCGAAAATATCAAAAAAATCACAAGAAATTATGCCAAGCGGCAGATGACATGGTTCAAAAGGAACAAGGAAATTATATGGCTAAAGCAAGATTAATCAGGCTCTCATACCTAGCAATCGCCGTGTTGGTGTGCTTTTTTGTTGGCAAAAATATCTACTCGCTTTTCTTCAATAATTACCAAACCATGAAGGCGCAGATGGGTGAGCTTACGCAGATGGTTGAGATGGACGGTGCGATTTTGCATAGCGAAACCGTGATAGAATCCAGCCATAGCGGGCGGCTGGTTTTCGAAGCCGGCAATAATGAGCGAGTGAAAGTGGGCAGCCTGATTGCTTCGATTTGGACAGGCGAATTTGATGAGGCACTTTATTACGAGTTGGCGGGAATCAATTCGCAGCTTGAGGAGCTGGAAAAAAAGACGGATAAGAAAGCTTTTTACTCGCTTGATTTAGGGCAAAAACGCGCGCAGATAGCTCTTTCTGCCAAGAATGTGATTGAGTATTCCGAGAAGCGCCAATATGAGAAAATCGGCGCCGAAAAACGCGCTGTGCATAACATGATAGACACTTCGAGCGTGGATGAGAAGAAAGCGAAAATTGATGGATTAAAGGCACGAAAGGGGCAAATTGAAAGCGAAATTTCCGCAGCTAAAAAGGAGATTTTTTCTAAGCAATCAGGCGTGTTGGTCACCTATATTGATGGCAATGAGAATTTTTTGAGTGTGAAAGAGCGAAATAAAATTACTCCTAATATGCTAAAATTTGATAGTGATAAAATTGCCAAGTTAAGCAGCGTTACCTTGCAAGGGCAGCCTATATGTAAAGTAGTCGACAATTACACTTGGTACTACCTTGGCGTCGTCGATGCAAAGCTGGCGGGGCAAATTCGCGTGGGCGATAGTGTGGCACTTTCGTTCTCTGCGATTTCCGGCCGCAGTATAAATGCCACGATTGAGAATGTGAATGAAGCGCTAAACGGCGAATGCATCGTCGTTTTCCTATGCAATCAGGAAATCGAGGAGAGCTATCTCATTCGCGAAACTTCATGCATCATGGAATTCAAAAATTATATGGGCATTAAGCTGCCGAAATCTGCCATTCGAATGGTGAATGGGCAGACCGGGGTGTATATCGTAAAGAGCGATAAGGCGGCGTTTCGCAAGGTGGAAGTGCTTTATTCCAACGAGATTTTCGCGATAATAGATGAGAGCAAAACCGATTTAAAACTCTATGACGAAGTGGTGATTAAAGGCATGCGCCTGCGCGAAGGCAAGGCGATGTAACATAATCGTAACAAAATTGTTAGAAAAAAGTTAGAAAAACCTATTGACAATGAAACTCATATCTGATTTAATTTAGAAAATGAAAATAGTGGAGGGGTTATTATGTCAGGTGCACTTGAGAAAGTAAAAGCGTTTTTCGGAATGGATTCATTTTTTGAGGAAGAAGATATAATCGATGAGCCGCGGTATGCTCCGCGCCAACAAAAAGTGGCAAAATTGCATGATTATGAGCCGCCAATGCCGCGCAAAAATAAGGTTATTAACATCAACACCACAGCTATTTTAGATGTGGTTATTGTCACACCCGAGAATTTCGAGGAAGCGCAAGATATCGCTGATAACATCAAGGCAAAGCGCCCGTGCGTGATGAATTTGGAGCTGGTTGATAAAGCGGTTGCGCGCAGAATTGTTGATTTTCTAAGCGGCACAGTTTACGCGGTGGACGGCAACATTCAAAAAGTTTCCAACGGCATTTTCTTAATCACTCCATATAATGTCAACATCATGGGCGATTTTAGAGATGAGCTGAAGCATAAAGGGCTGTTTTAACGAAAAACGAAAAAGTAACAACGAACAACTATTGTAGAAATTTGCTATGCAAATTCCTTTTTATGCTAAATTTCTTGACAAGGCTCTCATTTTGTGATAGCTTTATTTTAGTTAAGGGGGATTTTTAATGCAAAGATCAGTAAGCAGAAACATTGAAATACTAGAGGAGTTTTGCAAATTTGTATGTGATACTGTAATTGAAACTCAATGGGGAAGCCAAGTTAATGTTGTTGATTACAACAAAGGATTAGTGGCACGCAATCATGGCGATACAATTTCTATATTTAGAAAGGAAAAAGGGAAGGCACTCAGTCGCATAGATTTATATTTTAAAGATTTGAGTAAAATCAGAATAATGGCTGTTTACGAAAGGAAAGTTTTAGATAGCCATAAGCATGAAAAAAATAATTGTTTATATAAAAGGTGTAGACCTGAGTTTTTAAATGCTGAAGTGCTGAACGCAATTACAACTGAGTGTATTATGCAATTCTTCCCTACAAGGCGTGCAATAGATTTATTGAGCCCGAATGAAAATAAAAAAACAGCTGCTATTAGCAATAATATAAGATAATTTTATTTATCCCCAATCGAAAAATTCCTATAGCCATCTTTAGTCACCAAAACCATATCTTCGATGCGGATTCCGCCGAGGCCTTCGATATAAATGCCGGGCTCGATAGTGATTACCATGCCTTCTTCAAGGGTGTAATCACTATTTTTGGATATGCGCGGCTCCTCGTGGATATCAAGCCCAACACCGTGGCCAAGCGAATGCACAAATTCATCGCCGTAGCCGGCGTTTTTTATTACCTCGCGCGCG
>WRBX01000097.1 GCA_009784335.1 Oscillospiraceae bacterium | reverse complement strand
CGACGGCGGCACATATGATATCGGCCTTCAAAGCTTATCGGGCGCCATGGAGCGCGGGCATGATATGGTTTATGTTTGTTATGATAACGGTGCATATATGAACACAGGCGTGCAGCGCTCGAGCGCAACGCCGACATTTGCCGATACTTCAACATCGCCGGCGGGCAAAGTTATTCCCGGCAAAATGCAGCGCCGCAAGGAACTCACCCATATTATAGCAAGCCATCATATTCCGTATGTTGCGCAAACCGCGCCGATGACAAATTTCAAGGATTTGGGAGAGAAGGCGCGCAAAGCGATTTACACACCGGGCGCGGCTTTCCTAAACATTCTTGCGCCATGCCCGCGCGGGTGGCGATATGAAACGCCCGACTTGATGAAAATTACAAAACTTGCGATCGACACTTGCGTTTGGCCGCTTTATGAAGTGACCGACGGAAAATATGAAATTAGCTATCGCCCGGCGAATAAGTTGCCTGTGGAGGATTTTCTTAAGCCACAAGGCAGATTCCGCCATATGTTCAAAGAGGGCAATGAGTGGATGATTGAAGCCTTCCAAAAAGCGGTAGACGAAGAATGGGCGAACTTGCAGCATCTTTCTGAATCAAAATAGTTGTTTTTTATAAGGGGGCATCGCCCCCTTAACCCCCCACTGTTTTCGGATTCCTCAAAAAAATCACAGATTTTTTGTCGTCATACGAAAACGGTCGCTTCGCTCCAAGCAAAGTAAGTTTTAGTCGCCTCAGCGGCGATTTTTTTGTTGAAAATGCTATGCCTAAACATCCCCCGTTTAGGGGAGACGGCATCGACTAAGTCGATGGCGGACGGGTTAGGGTTTCAAAAACTTGCATAAATTTAGAAGTAAGGCAATAATGAAAAAGAGGAGGGATACATATGGCTTTTTGTACTAAATGTGGGGGAAAGTTGAAAGAAGGCGCGGATTTTTGCACCAAATGTGGAAATAAGTTGGGTGAAGAGGCGCCGGCAGCAGAAAGGATAGTGGCACCGGCGGCACCGGTAGCGCCCGCGGCAGAAGCTTCGCCGGCAAAGGATAATAGGAACGCGGTGCTTGGAACTTGGGCGTACATAGGGGTGACAATTCTTTTTAGCATTCCCGTAATCGGTTTTATTTTCAGCATAATCTGGGCGTGCTCGGGCAGCGTTAATTTGAATTTGCGTAATGTATCGCGAGCGTATCTCATATTATTGGCAATAGGAGTAGGATTTGCGATGGTGTTCTTTTCGCTTATTCTGTTCGTCGGTGCGGCGTTTTTTGCGGCACTTGATTGGACTTCATTATCAGACTGGCTGGAAAAGCTAAATGAGTTATCTTTGGAAGTAAATATTAATTAATAAAAGGAGAAAAACATGGCATTTTGTGCAAAATGCGGGGCAGAAACCGAAGAAAAGTTCTGCGCTGCGTGTGGTGCGCCCGCAACGGAGCCAGCCACAAAAGAAGAAGTAGCGCCGCCGCCTACGGATGGCGTGGGGAAAGACGCGCAGGACAACAAGGTGATGGGAATTCTATCTTATCTTATTTTCTTCATCCCGCTGTTGACCGGCGATCACAAAAAATCGGAATTTGTGAAATTCCATTGCAATCAAGGGACAGTGCTGTTTATCGCAAGCCTTATACTTATGGTTGGCTGGAATATTCTGGCAGCAGTGCTAACGGTTACTATTGTTTTAATTCCGATAGTGATTTTGGTTTCCGGCTTAATTTGGCTGGTGCCAACAATTTTTGCGATTTTGGGCATTATTAATGTGTGCAAAGGCAAAATGGAAAAGCTCCCGATTGTCGGGAACTATACAGTAATAAAATAAGCTTGGAATTTATGAAAGCAGAGAGTGGGCTTAATTGCCGCTCTCTGCTTTTTATATCCAATCTGTTTTAATTTTTAAGAAACATATCACAAATCTTATTAACATCTCCGGCGCCTATGGTTATAATGTTGTCGCCGGTTTTTGCGCGCGTTTTCAAAGCTTCCGCGATTTCTTCCAAAGTGCCGTCAATATATTCGGCGCCGCATGCCCGAGCCAGCTCTTCGGAGGTTATTCCTTTAATAGGGTTTTCCCTGGCCGAATAAATATCTGCAATTATTAAGTTTTTTGGCTTTTTCAGAGTTAGAATAAAATCATCCCAAAGCGCTTTTGTGCGAGTGTATGTGTGTGGCTGGAACACAAAGAAATTTTCGCCGGATAGGTTTTCAGCAGTAGTCCAAGTAGTTTCCAATTCAGTTGGATGATGCGCATAATCATCGTAGAGGCTTATGCCTTGGGCGATGCCGCGATATTCAAACCGCCGCCCTGTACCCACAAAGCTTGCCAAGCCTTTGGCAATAATCTCCGGCGCTATGCCCATTTGATGGCATGCGGCAAAAGCGCACAACGCATTATATACATTGTGCTCGCCAAACACATTGAGCTCGATTTCTATGTCATTGCGAGGAGCGTCAGCGACGCGGCAATCCAGTGTCTTTTCAAAGTCGCCGGATTGCTTCGTTTCACTCGCAATGACTTTAAAACGCGCTTTCCCTTGAGAATACTCTAAATCTCTCGCAAAATAATCAGCAGTCGGATCCGCAAGGCTCACATAAACCGTGCGCCGCCCTGCTTTTCCCGCAACAATAGCCGCATTTTTATTATCCTTATTAACAACGGCAAAACCATCTTCGGGCAATCGCTCTAAAAACTTTTGAAAACTATCGCGAATTTGGGGCATGCCGCCGCTGAAATAGTCTAAATGGTCGGCTTCAATATTGGTGATTATTGCGATACTGGGGTTGAAAGAGAGAAAACTGTCGACATATTCACAAGCTTCAAGCACCAGTAGATTATTATCGCCGATTTTTATATTGCCGTCTATCTGCGGCAGGTTGCCGCCAATCATCACGGTTGGGTCAATCCCCGCGCGCACCGCAATGCAGGCCACCATGCCGGTAGTCGTTGTCTTGCCATGAGTGCCGGAAATCGCAATTGACGAGGCAAAATCGCGCATCATCTCGCCCAAAAAGGCAGCTCTGTCAACGCAAGGAATTCCCCTCTTCTTAGCTTCTACCAGCTCCGGATTATCCTTCTTCACCGCCGCCGTATGCACAACCATATTCGGGCTTGCCTTGGCAATATTTTCGCCAGAGTGGCCGATATAAACGGTTGCGCCTGCCGCGCGCAACTTCTCCACATCGGCGCTTTCTTGCCTATCCGAACCTGTTACAATCTTGCCGCGATTTAAGAGCACCATCGCAATGCCGCTCATCGAAACCCCGCCAATTCCCACAAAATGATAACTCATAAAGCCTCCAAGTTAGGAATTAGAAATTAGGAGTTAGAAGTTAATAATTTCTAACTCCTCACTTCTAAACTTCTAACCAATCTCTCTTTTTCCGCTTTCCCCATCTTCTTTATCTCAATCTCCCTCTTCATTGCTTCCGTTTTAGTCCTAAATTCCTCAGCATACACAAGCTTCGCCGGTAGCCTCCCTCTTGTGTATTTCGCCCCTGTTCCTGCATTGTGTGCCGCGAGCCGCTTCTCCAAATCATCTGTCCAACCGCAATAAAGGGATTCATCTTTGCACCTTACAATATATGTGAAAACTTTCCCATTCATTAACTAACCCCTCTATAAGCATTTAGTTTTTAGCATCTAGCATTTAGTGTGTATGTTGTTCTTCGAAGAATTTGCATTCAACCTAAATGCAAAACGCTATATGCTACTTTCTCCTTTGCCTAACAATTTCATACATAATAATCGCGCTCGCCACGCTTGCATT
>WRBX01000096.1 GCA_009784335.1 Oscillospiraceae bacterium | reverse complement strand
TTCACCTTGCCTGTTAGCTCTTTGCCGATAATAATGCCATTCCAAAACACTTCCATTTCTTTAGTGTTCACCGGCTTGGCCTGCCTCATTGAGCCAACAACTTTTCTGCGCTTTTCATCAACCTCTAAAATCGAAACAGGAAATTCTTTATTTAATAATAAGCCGGTATCTTCTTTCAAGTTTTGCGGCACTTGCGACATTGGAACAAAAATCTTAGTATCTGCGCTGTGCACAATAAGGCCGCCATCAATTACGCGGGTCACCTTTCCGATAAACGATTCGCCCGTTCCGGCCGCGCTTCTAATTTTCTTCGCCGCTTTGTTAACCTCAAGCTTGCGAAGCGAAAGCTCCACCTTGCCCTCATCGCCATCGCGCACACGCATCACAAAAGCCTCGATTTCATCGCCCACTTTGGCAAATTCCCAAGGCTCACGCGCGGAATCCATCGAAAGCTCGTCGCGAGCTATAATGCCGTCCGACTTAAAACCAAGATCAACGATAATCTCAGCCGGCGTCACATCAATGACTGTGCCACGCACCACATCTCCGCTATAAATAGAAACCATTGATTCATTCAATAATTCCTCAAAACTCTTTTCGTTATCTAAAACTACTGCGGTCTCTTCTTGTTGCATTTTTCTAACCTCTTTCTTTTAATAATTCTTCAATTTTTTCCATGATTTCTATTGTTTTTGGCGCTTCTATCGGCTTGCCGATAATAATTCTTCGCCCTTTTATCGCACATGGCACCACCGGCACGGCGCATTTTTCTGCCAATCTCTCTGCGCCTTTTTTTCCATCCTCCACTCTGAAAACTTTTTTCCTTGTGCCTTGCGGGAAAATCATAAGGCACGCGCCGCCCATCAAAGCCTCTTCCGCCGCGCGCATAGCGCCCACATCCCCCTTGCCGCGCTCAACAGGAATAGCGCCAACTCTTGGTAACATCCAACCCAAAATCTTATTATTGAATAGCTCTTTTTTGCTCAGAACGCGAATATATCCCGGCAGGAGAGTTCCAAGTTTTAGGCCATCCCAATTACTGCTATGATTCGCCGAAACTATAAACCCGCCGCTCTTCGGCAAGTTCTCCATCCCCTCAGGCCTCTTCGATATGCCGAAAATCAAAATAAACCATTTAACAGTGTTCTTGATAACTGCGTGAAATATCATAAATTTTATCTCCAACTATTTCTTTTAGCACGGCAATCGATTGCTCCAAACCGATATCGGTGGTATCCACAATAATCGCATCATTTGCCACTTTCAGCGGCGCAATCTCGCGCGAAGCATCATTTCTATCCCTATATTTTAAATCTTTCATAACATCTTCGAATGTGGCAAATTGCCCCTTGGATAGCAGCTCTTTATGCCGCCGCGTTGCCCTATCTTCAGTGGATGCCGTGAGGAAAATCTTTATATCGGCATGCGGCAGCACCACCGTGCCCACATCACGCCCGTCCATCACCACATTATGCACCTTGGCAATATCCCGCTGCAAATCAAGCAAATACTTGCGAACTTCAGGCACTGTGCCCACATCACTGGCGGCTTTTCCAATCTCAACCGTGCGGATTTTCTCGCTCACATCCTCACCATCGAGATGCACAATCTGCCTGCCTTCATCATCATAAGTCACTTCGATTTTAGTATTTTCAAGCAGCCGCGGCACTTCGATTTTATCTTTCGGGTCAACCCCATTATCCAAGCATTTCTTGGCCATCGCCCGAAACATAGCACCTGTATCAATATAACGATAATTCAAATGCTCGGCAATTTTCTTGGAAATCGTCGTCTTCCCCGCGCCCGCCGGCCCGTCTATCGCGATTTTAATGGTAAAATTTTGCCAATTTGAATCCATCCCAATCACTTCCTAACCTAAGTTATTCTAATAATATATAAAGTAGTAAATTTTTGTCAATAAATTCTATTTAGGAATCGCCCTCACATACTTCGCTTGTTCAATCACATTTTGCCCGGTTTCACTTATCATATATTTCGCCCATCTGCGAGCAATGCTATCCTCAGCAGAGTCTTTTCGAATAGTCGCGTAATATGGACTGATTTCAGGATAAGTTCCATCAATAATTGTTTCATTTGTTGGCTTAACGCCATCAATCGCCAAAAGCTTAATGCCATCAACATCAATCATTTGATTGACGAAATACAAAAATGAATAACCAATCGCACTTTGCGAGCCGTCAAACGGCTTAACAATTCCTTCAATTAGCATACCCATACCTCCAATAGTATACTCGGTAATCGGAGAGGTGAGCTTTGTCTCACCCATAAATTCAATCATCGCAGTTTGCGAACCTGAATCGTGATTGCGTTGTAGCGGAACAATCGCCTCATCCCTGCCACCAACCTCTTTCCAATTCTTAATCTTACCGGAATAAATATCCCGAACCTGCTCGGAAGTTAAATTATCCACTGGGTTATCCTCATTCACAAGAAACACAAATGCATTATTGGCAACATGGATAAATTCCAGCTCCACCCCTTTTTCTATCGCATAATCAAGCTGCTCTTTTCCCGGCATCGGCGCTATCGCTATATCTTTCGTGCCTTCAATCACATTTTTATGCGCCTGCACAGTTTGACTGGCTTTGAATAACTCATCGCTATTTTCTATTCCCAGCGCATTGTTGGCAATCGCCACCGCCATCGGATATGCGCCCGTTGAAGAATCCACCCTCGGCAAATCATTAAGTTGAATCTCCGGCAATTTTGCCTCTTGCTTGCCGCACCCTGCAATCAATACAAGGCAAAACATTGTTAAAAATAAACCTAACTTTCTCACTTTCTTCTCCTTTTATATATAATTTTAATTTAAGGCATACCGCCATTCCATTCCTGCATTTCCTTTTTAGTATATAGCTCTTTTGAAATACTATATTCTCTCGTGCGAAAAATATCTGCAAACGAAACTTCTTTTAAGCTCTCCAGCATCCTCTGCTTCCATAGCTCTAACCCCTCTTCATTCCATGTGCCATAACCAAGGCGCTCTTTGGCTTCTGCTTCAATATTTGCAGTTGCATCTTTTTTCCAAGCCGTCAAATCAAATTCATCCTTCTTCAAAGGAGGGAAACGCTCAAAAATTGCTAAAACATTCTCAAGCGATTCAAAGGGGATTTTTATTTCCGCTCCACTCAAAAGCGGCGTTTTCTCATTTGGAAATAGCACCAAGTATTTTTCGTCAAAATCTATGTAAAAAGGAGTTTCCATATCAATGCCCTTGAATTTGTAAATCTGCTCTTCATAAGCCGATAATGCATAAAGCGACAAATATTTATTAAGCTCCTTCTCAGCATTCACATTATCCGCAAAAACCGCCCGCAAATCAAATTCTTCACCGGTTCTGATATCGAGATTTAAAGTTCCTTTCAAATTACTCCCAAGAAACCTATACTCACTATCATAAACTTCCTCTATCGCCACCAGCGAAATCATGCCATTATATACCGGCAAAGAGCCATACCAAGAATATTTTCTAAGCTCTTCCCATTTATGCTTTTCAAGAAACTTCTTTATTTTATTCTCGGCCACTTGATTTTTGCTTTTTAAATACAATTTGGATTTATCTTGCGAACTAACATCCCAAGAGCCTTCATCTTCCTCGTTTGCATAATCCCAAATTCCATAGTAGGATATTATCACACTGGCCGACATACCAAATCCCGCGAATGAACCGTCTCCACCTTCGCCCCAATTCCATCTAAGCCCCAAATTGGTAGATAAAACATTCTTAGGCGCGGCTACCGGCGCATCCACCCTC
>WRBX01000095.1 GCA_009784335.1 Oscillospiraceae bacterium | reverse complement strand
GGCGCCACCAGGATTTTCAGAATCGGCTTGCTTAGCAAAATCAGCGCAGATGATGCGATAAAAATCAGCGAGCTATAACTTTCGAACACATTTGAGAAAAATGATTTGCGCCCCGCCTCATCCTCGGTCACCGAGCCGATATGCCATGCCTCGATGAAAATCGTGGAAATCAGCACCATAATCGTGGGGATTTTATAGCTCACGGCATAGAGCCCCGTGGCACCCTCGCCTAACATCCCCGTGAGCATATACCTATCGGAAACATTGGTCACCCACCAAAAAATTATCGTAGGAATCATTGGCATCGAATAAGCAAGCATCCGCTTTTTGAACCCAGAAGTTTGCAGCCGCAAGAATTTCCAAAGCTTTGCTGTGAGAAAGAGGAAAATCACCGAGAGCCCATCGGCGCAGATAATCGCCAGAATGTAGCCTGTGATTCCCATTTTTAGATAGAAGAGGAAGTAGAGAGTGAAGCTAAGCGTCATGATAGTGGTGAGCACACCATCGACGGCAAAAAGCTTAATTCGCTGCAGGCCGCGCACAAAGTTAGAGCATAGTGAGCGCATGCAGGAAGTGAAAACGAAGATTACAAGCAGCATAATGTGGCTTGATAGCGCCGGGCGATTGCTCACGAATGGGATAAATTGCAACAGTGGGGAGAGCGCCGCAAAAGCCAGGAACCCGACTAGGAAGATTTGCACGCCGCTTGAAAACACTTTTGCCTGATTTTCCTGCTTATCCAGCGCAAAACGAATCACACTCTGCGCAATTCCCAGGCTCACAATCGGCAGCAAAAAGTTCGCAGTTTGCAAAATAATATCAATCGAGCCGTATTCTTCCTTGCTCAAAACCCGCGTTAAAAATGGCAATAATAAAAACACCAGAATTTTGGAACTAAATGTTCCAATCCCAAAAATCATAGTGTTTTTGATTAGTTTTGTATATCTATTCATAAAAAATCCATTTTTTAGAACACAGATTGCCTTCGGCAACACACAGATTTAAGCGGATTAACACAGATGTTTTTAACGCTCCGCGTCAAAAACGAAAAATATAAAAAATCTGTGTAAATCTGTTGTGGCGAAGCCACCTGTGTATTCGCGTAGCGAATCTGTGTGCTAAATCAAATTTGATAAATCTTATCGGCCTGCAACAGCCTCAAGGCTCACAAAATCAAAGATATATTTATTCCGGCCAGCCTCGGTTTTTTGCGAAGTATCAACATTGCAATCCATATCAAACGCCAGCTTAAATAGCTCATAAGGCGCATAGAAAGTGTTGTAATCCCAATGCACAATAATATTGGCCGACATCACCTGCTCAGCGCCATTTATGCTGATAACCTTCGAATTTTGCAGCATATTGGCCGTGTTGGTGCCAACCTTGGCGGTGGCTTTCCAGCGCCCGTCGGGCACTTGCTCAGCAGTTAGGAGGCCGCCTCGCGTCTGCATCATATATTTGAGCGGGAGATAAACCTTATCATCAACTATGCTCGGCGGATAATTCTTAAAAAATTCTACCTTTTTGCCGTTGATATTTACCACAATCTCGTCATCGGAATAAGCATCTTGCAGAGGATTTCGCTTTGGAAACACCTTAGGCAAATGCTCGCGAACCTTTTCATCGCTCACTGTGATATCTTCGCCCAGCGCGGGGAAATTAAATTTTTCAACGGCATCCCAATCACTGAATTTTATGTCAAGCTCGGCAATAATAGGAATCACAATATCAAAACCGTTTGTGCGCCCAAGCACGCTATTTGAAAGCTTATAGTAATTGAGCTTGCCGTTAAATGTCCAATTTGCATTGCCGAGTTTGCCATCATCACCAACGGTATATGCCAAATTAGTAGAGTTAAACTCCAACGCATCGAATAGATTTTCAACCCGCTTTTCATCCTCGCCTTCATATTTATAATTGAAAGCATCCAACATTTGCCGCGCTGTGGTCATAATAATCTCATGCGTAAGCGCCAAAGTGTAATCTTTTTTAACCTGCCGCCAATTCAATGTTGAAAGCATCTCGCCCCAATTTGGCACGCTCTTTGCAAGCATATTCTTAAAGAAACCTTTGAGCACCTCGTCCTCAGAATGAATCAGCGTGAAATACTGCTTTTTATAATCATTATCCCTATCGTCAAACCCCATAGCATCCCAAATCCGCTTGGGCATTTGGGTGAACTGAAAAGCCTGAACCAGCGACATTGCCGGCTTATTTTTCTCTAAATTCTTGAAATTAAAGCTGGTTACAACATTAAACTTATAAGTATCAGCAGCATCTTCCTGACGCATGCCCGATTGAGCGGCATCCTTTTTTGCCCAAGTATATGTAATATCAGAGGAAATTAAGCCCGCCGCGCGCGATTTATCGGTGAATATTATCTTGTTGGAAGCGATGAGGGAGGAACCATCGGCATATGCAAAGAAATCGGCATAACTATCCTCATCCCGCTTCATCATTTTTTCATCAATTTTCGCTGTGAGGGTGACATCAAATTGATAGCTATCCGCCCTGCCGACAGCCACCATTGCTTGCTTTAACTCATAATCCGATGGCGGAGCACTGCCGCAACCCGCGAAAAACACCGCGCAGAATATGATTAAGGTTAACGAAGATATAATTTTTTTCATCAAAAACACCTCTTATTCATAATGAGTCCACATTCTCAAAATATAGACCACTTTTTCTTTTTTATCAATAGCATACCAGAGCCTATGCTTATTATTTATCCTCCTGGAATACTCATCCTTCCGATTAGTCAGTTTTTCATATGGCGGATGATTTTCAAAAGGATTATTCTTAAGAATTTCAATCAGCATTTTAGCATTATCATAAAGAGATCCGCTGAGTTTTTCTTTGTCTTTCAATGCTTGTTTGGAATACTTGATGTTAAACACTACCAAATCACTTCGCTTTCGTCAGTCCAGTCATCAGAATTTCTAGCCTCGTCCAAAGACTTAACAAATTCAGGATTTTTTTCTACTTCAAGGGTTAACACTAAATCGCGATATTCCTGCTCGCTAAGCATAATAACATTACCTTGATCAGTAGCGATGTTTACTACATTACCAAAAGTTAAAGCATCATGAATAAGTTTTTCAAAATTCGCCTGAGCATTGCTCATTGTTGTATTGTAAGACATTATTTCTCACCTCTATTAATATTATTACATTCTAAAACATTATTGTCAATTTTTATTGCTGGGAATTTTTAGGTAGCATTTAGCATCTAGCGTTTAGCATTTAGTTTGAATCTGGATTACTTCGAAGAACAACATACATACTAAATGCTAAAAACTAAATGCCAGTTACAAGCCATCAATGAACATATCCCTTGCTTCGCTGAGCAATTCTTGGTGTTCTGATAAATCCAACACCCTAATCGCTTCTTTCGCCTGTGCCAAAATATCCATATCTTCATAAAAATTCGCAATTTTAAGGCTCGGCAAGCCATGCTGGCGAGTGCCGAAAAAATCGCCAAATCCGCGCAAGGACAAATCACGCTCGGCAATTTCAAAACCATCATTAGTGGAAACCATAACTTCGGCGCGCGCCTTGCTAGCCGCGGAATCATTATCGGAAAAGAGGATGCAGTAGCTTTGGCACTCTCCGCGCCCCACGCGGCCGCGAAGCTGATGCAACTGAGAAAGCCCGAATCTCTCGGCATTTTCAATAATCATCAACGTGGCATTTGGGATATTGATTCCCACTTCGATAACAGTAGTAGAAATAAGCACATCAATTTCACCTGCCGCAAATGCTGACATAATCGCATTTTT
>WRBX01000094.1 GCA_009784335.1 Oscillospiraceae bacterium | reverse complement strand
TTGTGCCGTTTACAGATATTCAGCTTGCGATTAACAAGAATTGCCCGCTTGACTATTCCACGATTTTGATGCGAGTTTTTATGATGCAAATCGCAAATCAGGTGGCGGCAAGAAACAAATGTGAGGCGCTGATTACCGGCGAGTGCCTGGCGCAAGTTGCCTCACAAACTCTTCAGGCGCTGACGGTGACCGATTCTACTTCCTCCCTCCCCGTGCTCCGCCCGCTGATTGGCATGGATAAAGAGGAAATCACTAAAATCGCCCGCAATATCGGCACATTTGAAACATCTATTCTGCCTTATGAGGATTGCTGCACGGTGTTTACGCCTAAGCATCCGGTAACTAAGCCGCGGATGGATAAAGTGCAGCATTCTATGGGTAAACTAGATGTGGATGGGTTGATAGCCGAGGCTATTGGCGAAATTGAAACTGTTCGCATTTAGCAAGTTCTTCGAAGTGTGGCGGTCACAGACCGCCGCTACAATGATGTGAGAGCCTATCGCCTCAATTGTAGGGGCGAACTATGTTCGCCTCAAAAGGAGCATGTTTTGGATAAAGTGCAATTTGTAGTTGAAAGATTGATTTCAAAGGGCTTTAAAATCGCCACGGCGGAGAGTTGCACCGGTGGCCTACTGGCCAAGACGATTACCGATTTTCCCGGCTGCTCGGCTATTTTTGAGCTGGGGCTTGTGACATATTCCGATGAAAGCAAGATTCGTCTGCTTGGCGTGAACCCCGAGACTCTTGAAAAACATAGCGCGGTGAGCCGCGAGGTTGCGCTTGAAATGGCGCGGGGGCTTAAAAAGCTCACTAATTGCGATATCGCCATTTCCATAACCGGCATCGCCGGCCCCGAAGGCGCAACGCAAAACAAGTCCATCGGGCTTGTTTATGTCTGCATTAATAACGATATTCACGAGCTAAACCTCACCGGCGACCGCCATCAAATCCGCCAGCAAACTGTTGATTTTGTTTTGGATATGCTATAATTTATCTTGGTCTTCCAAAAATTCCGCGTTCACGGCACCACTCATCCACAGCAGCAAGTCCAGAAGTTCTACCTCTCCACGGAATATCTAATCCATATTCTTCACAATATCTTTCTCTAACTTTTTCAACCAAATCTCCATCATTGGCAAGTTGCTCTGCTGGATCCTCAGTAATCCCATATTTCATCAAAATGGCTTTGATATTTTTATTTGTGCATACATATTCTGTTCTTTTTTTTGCACCTTCGATTCTGCTTGCACCTCTTACATCGCAAGCACTGGTTTGATCACTAAAAATGTCAAAAGCAATATCATGATAATAGCTTAATATATTATCTTTATAAATTATTGTATCTAATACTTCCTTCAATTGTGTAAGACACTCACTACCATTTTTCTCTTTTAACGCATTTGCCATTTTTCTTGCCAAATTTAAGCATTCTTCATTTTTACATTCAACACTGCTTAATACAAATTTTCCTTTAATAAATCCATCAAGATAATTTGAATATAGATTAGCTCTTTTGCCGAAACCTTTTGTTGCTTCCGCCTTGATCATTTCCACTATGTCCTCGTTCACCAAACCGCCGGCATTTTCAATTTCATTAATTCTGTTTGCGCACTTTATCAAAGTCTCCAATCTGAATAATTGCCTTATCGCCATTGACATATAGTTATCCCCCTTCGTGATCTTGGCACAACTGCACCAACTAATCGTAAGTATAACACCCAAAATTATTTTTGTCAAATTCTTGCAAAATTTTTATAAGTTTGTTAGTTTTTTGTTAGGTGGTTTATAAATGGATTATGAGAAGCTTTTTGAGAAAAAGAACTATGTTCGCGAGAATTTTCATTTGATTCCAAAGGAAGCGCTTGAGAATTACGAGCGCGCTTTTGATATCCAATATGCACATAATTCCACCGCTATTGAGGGAAATACCTTAACTTTGGCGGAAGTGAGTATTGTTTTAGATGATAAGATTTCGATTGCGGGCAAAGATATGCGCGAGATTCATGAAGTTGAAAATCATCAAAGGGCAACAGATTATGTTAGAAATGCTATCAGTGAAAAGAAATCGCTTGATGAGAAAAATGTCAAAGATGTTCATGCGCTTTTAATGGAAAATATCTTTGTTGGCGGAGTTTATCGCGATGTACCGGTTTATATTAAGGGCGCAGTTCATGTTCCACCATCGCCGCAAACTATGTTCATTCAAATTAAAGCTTTTTATGAGGATTTACAGAATGAGTTTGCAAATGCTATTACTTGTGCTGCTTGGACTCATGCACAATTTGTGAAAATTCATCCGTTTATAGACGGTAACGGGCGCACATCGAGGATGATTATGAACTACCAACTGATGCTTGATGATTGGTTGCCAATTGATATACCAAAAGAAATGCGTTTAGAATATTTTGATGCTTTGGATAAATATGCGACCGAAGGCGATTTGAGCTCGTTTGTGGAGATAATTGCGGATTTGGAAGAGAAGCAGCTTGATTGGTATATTGAAGCGATTAATTGCGTAAAAGAGCGAGGTGCAAATAGTGCTAATAACTAATGTTCATATTTTGCCGATTGGCAATACCAAGGAGATTAAAAACGGTTATATTTTCGTTGAAAATGACCGTATTGTTGCCACGGGCGCGATGGAAGAAGCGCCGCGATATCAGGATGAGCTTGATGGCGAGGGCTGCTTTGCTATCCCTGCGTTTATCGAGCCGCATTCGCATATCGGCTTATTTAAGGCGCATGAGCAGGATGCATGCGAGACCGGTCGGCTTGCCACGCCGCAATATCGGGTGATTGATAGCCTTAATTTGAAGGATGAATATTGGGCGGAGGCGCTGAAATCCGGCATTTTAACCACGATTGTTTCCCCCTCTTGCGGCTCGGTGATTAGCGGGCAGCTTGCGGCGGTTGATGCCCATGCCGTTGTTTCGCGTGGCGAATATATTTTGCGCGCGCCGATTGGGGTTAAGTGCTCGCTTGGCGAGAATCCGAAAAAAGCGAATTTGGTGGAAACGCGCATGGCCGAAGTTTCGATTATTCGCGAGATTTTGGCGAGGGCGAGCAAATATCCGAGCGATAAAAAAACCGAATATGATTTTGAGCTGGAGAGCTTGAAGCCAGTAATCAAGAAGAAAATGCCGCTTTACATACACGCTCACACCATCGGCGATATTAATGCTGCCATTCGGATTGCCGAGGAATTCAATATAAATATTGTGCTGATTCATGCCACTAGTAGCGAGGAAATTGCTGCAAAGCTGGTTGAAATGAAATATCCTGTGATTTGCGGGCCGCAGATTAACACCAAGGTTAATCCCGAGCTGGCCGATTTCACCCCTGCGTTGCCGGCGATTTTGTCGGTTAATAATGTGAAAGTTGCGATTATGACCAATCATCCCGATGTGCCGATTACCGGCCTTGCGCTATCTGCCGGCCTGGCTGTGAAGGCCGGAATGCCGCCGCTGGATGCGCTTGAGGCTATAACTATCAGAGCCGCTGAGGTTTGCGGAATCTCTGATATTTTGGGGAGCATTGAGGCTGATAAAATTGCCAACATCCTCCTCTATTCCAAGTTTCCGCTTGATTTTTATGCGGTGCCTGAAAAAATAATTGCGAAAGGATGCGTGCTGAATGTTTAAGAAATTCTCGCTGGTTTTAGCTCTAATCATGATTTTTAGTTTTATTCCGAGCCATACCAAAAGTGCGATTGCTTACTATAATGATGATGGCAGATTTATCACTTATCAATTCACCAATTATCAAAATCGCCTTTTTCTAAGGGTGGAATTGTGGGGAGGCGAAGTTGCGTATGATATGATTAGCG
>WRBX01000093.1 GCA_009784335.1 Oscillospiraceae bacterium | reverse complement strand
GGTTATGTCGCAGGGATGAATGCTTAAATCTCAATCTTTTTATACAGCCTTGAAATCTTTATCCCATCAACCACAATCGCATGAACTTCTTCAAATCCCTCCGGCGCTGTTCGCCTATTTGGAGCCATTCTAGTGTTTTGAATGAAATAGTCAACACCTTGCAAATTATCATTAATTCTCTTAATTCGTTTCTTATCCGCATCATTTAGCATCAAGTGCTGCCCCTTGTAAATATCAACTTTTATTTCATCACGCTCATCATTTTCTAAAATATATTGAACCAAATCATAATGCGAAACTTCCCAATAATCCAAACAGAAATTCTTCTCGGCAAATGGGCGCGCTATGCTATTGAAATAAACATATTGATAAGGATGGTTTGCAATATTCCAAATGGCAAGATAACCCAAACATAACACCATCACCCATGGCGCCCACAATCTTGAAAACCGTAAAAGCATCAAGCGGTCAACGGCTAAAACTGCAATAAACAGAAAAGGGCAGAACAAGATATAAGCATGCCGCCAACCTTCATACATGCTGATATTCAAGCCTATATAGCCCGCAAAAGTGCACACAATAAACACAAGAAAGAACAAATCATATATATGAACTTTTCTCTTAATAATCTCCCACCCGGTAACGAAAACGCCTATCAAAAAGAGTAGAATGTAGGAAATAGGAATAGTCGCACCCATCCAAACAAATAAATAATGCCATGGCACATCTCGTGAAATCATATCACCAAGATATAAATGCGTATTGTTCCAAGGCTTAAATTGCAGAAAATGTCTAAAAGTCTCAATGGTATTCGAAATTGGATGTGCCCACACAAAAGGAGTAATAATGATATAAAAGATAAATGTAAGACCTGCCAAAACTAACGGCCACAGAATCATTTGCAAAAATCTCTTGTGCCTGATATCTTGAACAACGGAGAAAAGGCAAGCCAGCAACAATAATGCCATGCCAAGAATTCGAGTGTTTGTAGCGATTGCAAGTGCCAGTGCCGCAGGAAAAACATATGCCCATTTTTTCTTCCCATCAAGCCAACACAAAACAAAATATGATGCAATCATAACCCATGAGAAGAATAACACATCTTTATTATTGTAAAAAGCTTCTGCAAAAAATCTGGGATATAGGATATATATCAAAGCTCCAATTAGCGGAACAAAAGGATTTGTAAAGCGCTTTTTTAGAATCAGATAAAAGAATATGCCACCGAGCCAAAAATTTAAAAACACAAAAAGATAGCGGATTAAAAAAGTTTCACGAGTAGAAAGCTCAAACTTATATAAATGCTCAATCGCGATAGGCGCAGTCTGCAAAAAAGAGCCATAAAAGCGGTCAAAATAAGTTCCAAGCTCGCTGGCTTTTTCTGCAACTTCTCTAATATTCCTATTGTCCGATTCCAGCATGAAATTTTTCATCACATGCACATAGTTGACCAGGGCTGTTCCGCGATCAACCGATTGGTCATAGCTCATACCATAATCATTGAAAGTAAATAAACCTATAATTAGGTAGATGGTGAACAATGCTATCGCTAATACTCTTGGCTCAATCAGGAATTTAAAAAATTTCATTTTTTGCTCCTATTAAAATATTCCAGTGCCTTAGCCGTCGCCATCCTGCCCCTCGGCGTGCGTTGCAGAAATCCGCGCTGGAGGAGAAAGGGTTCATAGACATCCTCGATAGTGGATATATCTTCGCCGATAGTTGCCGCCAAAGTATCGAGGCCAACGGGGCCGCCTTCGAATGTATGTATAATTGCCAGCATCATATCTTTATCAACTTTATCCAGCCCCATTTCATCAATTTCAAGGCGATTTAATGCCAAATCTGCAATGTCTGAATCAATCACTCCGCTGCCCTCAATCTCGGCAAAATCGCGCACCCTCTTCAACAATCTATTAGCAACTCTCGGTGTGCCTCGCGAGCGCATAGCAATTTCAGCCGCACCTTTTTCCGAGGTCTCAATGTTCAAAATCCTCGCCGAGCGACGCACAATTTGCGCCAATTCCCCATCGGTATAAATCTCCAAGCGGTTAATAACGCCGAACCTATCGCGCAGCGGCCCGGTGAGCGCACCTGCCTTGGTGGTGGCTCCAATCAGCGTAAACTTCGGCAAATCAAGGCGCAGCGAGCGGGCGGAAGGCCCCTTGCCGATAATAATATCCAGCGCATAATCCTCCATAGCAGGATAGAGAATCTCCTCAACACTGCGGTTTAGGCGATGGATTTCGTCGATAAAAAGCACATCATTATGCGAAAGATTGGTCAAGAGCGCCGCCAAATCGCCGGCCTTTTCAATCGCGGGGCCGCTGGTAATGCGCACATTAACGCCCATTTCATTGGCAATAATGCCGGCGAGAGTGGTTTTGCCCAACCCAGGCGGGCCATAAAGTAGCACATGATCCAGCGGCTCGCCGCGCTTTTTGGCCGCGTCAATAAAAACCTTCATGTTTTCCTTAACCTTGGCCTGGCCGACATATTCCGCCAAAGTTCTCGGCCGAAGGCTGTTTTCGATATCGATATCTTCTTTTGCAAATTCTGTTGATAATATGCGGGATTCTTCTAATTCCATGCTACTCTCCTTTAACGCTACCGCTTTGCACACAGATGCGCTACGCGCATACACAGATTAAACAGATTTACACAGATAAAAATAATATAAAAAATCTGTGTAAATCTGTGCGCGAAGCGTCTGTGTTATCTGTGTGCTAATTTACAATCTTCCAAGTTCGATAAGTGCCTTCCTAATTATCTCATCGGTGGAGTTGCCTTCGATATTTTTCAGCGCATTTCGGATTTCAGATGCGCCAAAACCAAGCGCCAGCAGCGCCATTTCTGCATCGCTCGTAGGGGCGGCCACTGGCCGTCCCGATGGAACGCCGAGGGCGCCGTCCCCTACGAGCTTGTTCCCTAACTCCAAGCATATCCGCGCCGCTGTCTTCGCCCCAATCCCGCTAGCCTTCGAAATCGCCTTATCATCATTTGTCACAATCGCCAAAGCCAACGCCGAGGGCTCTAAAATCGAAAGCACCGATAGCGCCGCCTTAGGCCCAACCCCTGAAATCGAAATCAAATTGGCAAACATTGCTCGCTCTTGCTCACCCGAAAAACCGTATAAATCAAACACATCCTCGCGGATCACGGGATATATGTAAAGCTTTTGAACTTTCTCAATATCCACTTGAGAATGTGTATAGGCAGAGGTATAGCACTTATATCCCAGCCCGCCAATATCCACCACAACATAATTATCTCTCTTGCAAGTTATATTTCCATTTAAGTATTCAAACATCAAAATTCACACCTTTCAACTAGCCCCTAAATCCTAACCCCTGATTTGTATGCGCATGCGCGATGGCAATGGCAAGCGCATCTGCCGCATCATCGGGCTTGGGGATTTCATCGAGCCCCAGAATAGTTTTCACCATAATCTGCACCTGTTTTTTATCCGCGCGGCCATACCCCACCACCGCCTGCTTCACCTGCAACGGCGTATATTCCGCGATATCCAGCCCTTGATTTTCAGCAGCCAACATCAGCGCACCACGCGCCATAGCCACATTTATCGCCGTCTTTTGATTGGAATTAAAGAACAAGCTCTCAATCGCCATCACCTGCGGCCGATGCTTTTTCATCAAGTATGTAACATCATCATAAACCATCTTAATCCGCTTATTCATCGGCGTTTTGGCAGGCGAAGTGATTTGCCCATATTCAATGGTGTTAAACTTGTTATTAGCATAATCCACCACGCCAAAGCCTACAATCGCAAACCCCGGATCGATTCCTAAAATTTTCATACTTGACC
>WRBX01000092.1 GCA_009784335.1 Oscillospiraceae bacterium | reverse complement strand
GTTTATCCCCGAAAGCCTGCTGCAAAAAGAGAAAGACCATGTTGAAGGTTTCGCCCCCGAGGTCGCCTGGGTAACCCACGGCGGCAGCGAGAAATTGGCCGAAAAACTATGCGTGCGCCCCACCTCCGAGGTGCTTTTCTGCGAGCATTATGCCAATATCATCCAGTCTCACCGCGATTTGCCGAAACTTTATAACCAATGGTGCACCGTCGTGCGCTGGGAGAAAACCACGCGGCCCTTCCTGCGCTCGCTCGAATTCCAATGGCAAGAAGGCCACACTGCGCATAAAACAGCGGAGGAAGCTCGCGAGTTTACTATAGAAATGCTTGAAGTTTATGCAAAATTTTGTGAAGAGTTTTTAGCAATCCCAGTTGTAAAGGGATTGAAAACCGAACGAGAGAAATTTGCCGGAGCAGTTGAAACATATACGATAGAGGCTCTAATGCACGATGGAAAAGCCTTGCAATCAGGAACCACTCATTACTTTGGAGATGGATTTGCCAAAGCCTTCGACATTCAATTTAGCGACGAGAATAATCAATTGAAGCATATACATCAGACATCTTGGGGCGTATCCACCCGCCTTATCGGCGCAATGATTATGGTGCATAGCGATGATAACGGCCTCGTGCTCCCTCCAACTATCGCGCCAACCCAAGTGATGATTGTGCCCATCGCCCAGCACAAAGAAGGCGTTTTGGAGAAGGCAAATGAGATAAAAGAGAGACTTTCTAACTCCTCACTTCTAACTTCTAACTTGCGCATCGCTTGCGATGCGTCAGATAAAGCTCCCGGCTGGAAATTCGCCCAACACGAAATGCAAGGCATCCCGCTCCGCCTCGAAATCGGCCCGAAGGATATCGAAAATAACCAATGCGTCCTCGTGCGCCGCGATACTCACGAAAAAATGATAGTTTCTCTGAACGAAATCGAAACAAAAGTTCCTGAAATTCTCGCGCAAATACAAAGCGATATGCTCGCCCGCGCGCGCGAAAATTTGGAAGCAAACACCCAAACCGCCAAAACATTCGATGAATTCAAGACAATAAACAAAGGCTTTATCAAAGCAATGTGGTGCGGCGATGAGGCCTGCGAGCTCAAAATCAAGGAAGAAACCACCGCCACCTCTCGCTGCATCCCCGCCGACGGGGAGCAAATTTCTGCCACCTGCATCGTCTGCCCAAAACCCGCTAAGCATGTGGTTTATTGGGGCAAAGCTTACTAAAGGAGAAAACTATGGATGAAATGATTGGACTAAATGAGAGTTTTAAGAGGCTAACGCCACAAGGCATAATGGACTTAGTTTTTGGTCAAACAGAGTCTCAAACCAATAGAATGTATATCCTCTTGGATAGCGTGCAGAGAGTCAGAATGTTCAAAAGCTTTAGAAATCGCAACGGATATTGGGGCATTGTTAACAAACTAACCGATGAAAATCTCAGCGATGTAATCAGCCTTTTGGATAATGTTCAATGTAATGTTTTTACAAAGAGACACAGAAATTTGAAGGAAACATTTCCAAGGCTGGATATGCACGCTCGTAAGAACATAATTAACTCGCAAGATGGTTTGGCTCGCCTAAACTTTGTGAAAAAACTGGGGAATATTGGGCATTATTACATACTCGAATCTCTGCCAAAGCGTGAGGCTGTGGCCTATGCATCGCTATGGAGCCCGCAACAATATGATGAATTTGCGAACTCTCTTAATGATGACCAGCTCAAAAAAATGTCGTCGATATTCACAGAAGCAGAGCCAACAATTTTAAGAAACATATCAGGAAGAACTACCCGTAGCGGATTTATAAAGTAGTGGAGAAATTATGTTAGGCAAGCAGGTAACCGTCACAATCGATAGGCCGATTGGTTTTGTAAATGAATTCGGCAATGTTTATCCGCTTAACTATGGATATGTCGCCGGCATCATGAGCGCCGATGGCGAGGAGCAGGATGCTTATGTGCTGGATAGCGCGATATGTGCGCCGATTCGCGAATATGAGGGCAAGGTGATTGCCATTATCGAGCGCGCCGACGATATCGAAACAAAGTGGGTAGTTAGCAATGAATCCTGGGAGGAACCCGAAATCCGCCAGCAAATAAACTTCATGGAAAAATATTTTGATTCAAAAATAGTCTTTGCGAGCGAATGCGAAGCAATCCAGCGATTTTAAAATCAATTCTTGACAAAATCTTAATTGCAAACTATATTATTAGCATACACTATTAGTGAGTGCTAATATTCATTTGGAGATAAAAATGGCAACAAAACGAGATTACTATGAAATCCTAGGCGTCGATAAATCCGCATCCGCCGATGATATAAAGAAAGCATATCGCAAGGCTGCGCGCAAATATCACCCGGATGTCAACAAAGAGGCCGGCGCTGAGGCCAAAATGAAGGAAGTCAATGAAGCGTATGACACCCTGAGCGATGCAAGCAAAAAAGATTCGTATGACCGCTTCGGCACCTCGGATTTTAGCGGCGGCGGCAATCCATTCGGCGGCTCGTATGGCGGATATGGCGGCAGCAGTGTGCATTATGATTTTTCGAATTTCGGAGGTTTTTCCGATATTTTCGATATTTTTGGAGGGGGAACCACTAACAGTAGGGGACGCGCGTCTAGGCGCGCCCGCGGCGAAGATTTGCAAAAAACCATTGAGCTCGATTTTCTCGAGGCTGCAAAAGGCATCTCAAAAGATATCCAAATCACGCACAATGAAAAGTGCGCTGATTGCACGGGTAGCGGCGCAAAAAAAGGAACGACAGCCGAAAGTTGCGGCATGTGCGGAGGAGGCGGCCAAGTTCGCTCACAGCAGCAGACAATTCTGGGCACTTTTCAATCTGTCACCACTTGCCCCAAATGCCAAGGCGAGGGCAAGACCATCAAGGAGCCCTGCGGCACCTGCTCCGGCAGCGGCATAAATCGCAAAACCAAGAAAATCAGCGTGAATTTCCCTGCCGGCATAAACACCGATGAAACCCTAAGAGTCGCCGGCGAAGGCAATGCCGCCCCGCGCGGCGGGCAGAGCGGCGATCTCTATATCACCGTGCGCATTCGGCCGCATAGCATCTTCACTCGCCGCGGCAGCGATGTGCATATTACCTTACCCATCAGCATTTTTGATGCCGCTCTAGGCATAGAGGCCACTATCCCAACCATCGACGGCAAAGCCAAATTGAATATCCCAGAAGGCACGCAATCCGGTGAAACCTTCCGCATGAAAGGCAAAGGCATTAAGCGCCTCCAAGGCATAGGCCGCGGCGACCAATTTGTTAAAATCGAAGTGGAAACGCCAAAAAATCTTAGTGGCAAGCAGAAAAAGCAGATTAAGGAAGTTAAGGAAATGTTCGACAAGAGCAATTTTCCCAAAACAAGAGGTTTTTAAGTTAGAAGTTAGTAATTAGGAGTGATAAGATTCTAACTTCTCACTTCTAATTTCTAACTGAATTTACCATTTCTTGACAAACTCATTAAAAACAGCTATGCTATAAATAGTGTTAAGATTGCTTAACACAAAATAATTAGGAGGCAGTAAATGCAAAAAGGTAAAGTAAAATGGTTCAATTCTGAGAAAGGTTATGGCTTCATCGAAGCGGAAGACGGAAAAGATGTTTTCGTTCATTTTTCGGCAATCACGATGGAAGGCTATAAAGCTCTCGAGGAAGGCCAACTTGTTCAATTCGAGGTAATCGAAGGTGAAAAAGGCGCACAAGCAGCAAATGTTTCAGCAGTTGAAGAATAATGCCTGTGCTTAACATATTATAAGTAGTTTGTTAAAGAAATTTGATTTATGAAAGTTGTATGTTAAAACTAATAAAGCGATGTG
>WRBX01000091.1 GCA_009784335.1 Oscillospiraceae bacterium | reverse complement strand
GCCAAAACGCGCTTCAACCACGCCGCTATGCGAAGTGCCGCTATCAAACCACACATCCATTGTATCGGTTTCTTTGCGGAATTGGCTGCAACCGGCCTCGCATTTATAACCCGGCGGCAACAAATCTTTGGCATCCTTTTCAAACCACGCATTTGAGCCTTCTTTTTTAAAAATATCGGCAACATAATCAATCACTTTTTTGTCTAAAATCGGCTCGCCGGTATCCTCGCAGTAGAAAACAGGAATAGGCATGCCCCACAAGCGCTGCCTGGAAATGCACCAATCAGCGCGGTCGGCCACCATATTAGCGATTCTATCCTCGCCCCATTTTGGAATCCAATTAACCTTTTTAATCTCGGCCAGCGCCTGCTCTTTGAAACTATCAATGGAGCAAAACCACTGCTCAGCCGCACGGAAAATAATCGGCTCCTTGCAACGCCAGCAGTGAGGGTAGGAGTGTTGCATTTGCTCGCTCGCCAGAAGGAAATTATGCTCATCCAAGTAGTCCTTAATCGCCTTATTGGCCTTTTCGTAATATTGCCCGGCAAACGGCCCGGCCTCATCGGTAAGCACACCCTTGCCATCAATCGGCACAACAATCGGGATTTCTGGATACGCTTGGCACGCAAAATAGTCTTCCGCGCCATGCCCGGGCGCGATATGCACGCAGCCGGTGCCGCTTTCAAGGGTAACCAAATCGGCATTAATCACAAGCGAATTTCTATCAATAAACGGATGCCGGCATTCCACTCGTTCCAGCTCGCGGCCCTTGAATTCAGCCAAAATATCATAGTTATCTATTCCGGCGGCGTTCATAACTTTATCCGCCAAATCCTTCGCCAAAATCAGCTTCTCACCATTTGCATTCACCAAAACATAATCGAAATCAGCGCCGAGAGCTATCGCCACATTGGCAGGCAAAGTCCATGGAGTTGTCGTCCAGATAGCGATTGAGGCATCTTGTAGAGGCGACATTTTGTCGCCACTTGGCATTTTCACAACCGGAAATTTCACAAAGATGGATTCGGCAGTGTGCTCAGCATATTCAATCTCTGCTTCGGCCAAAGCTGTCTCGCAATCGGTGCACCAATAAACCGGCTTAAGCCCGCGATAGATATAATTTTTGGCCACCATCTCGCCGAAAACGCGAATCTGCGCCGCCTCATATTCAGGCTGAAGGGTGAGATACGGATTATCCCAATCTGCAAAAATCCCCAAGCGCTTAAATTGCTCGCGCTGCTTTTCAACATAATTCTTTGCAAAATCCTCGCATCTCGCGCGGAAGTTAGCTTTTGATGCATCTTCACTAACCCCTGAATCCTGAATCCTAGCCCCTGCTTTAATCGCTTGCCGCTCAATCGGCAACCCATGAGTATCCCAACCGGGAATATACGGCGTGGAAAATCCCGCCATGCTCTTAGATTTAATCACAATATCCTTGAGGATTTTGTTCAGCGCATGCCCCATGTGAATATCGCCATTGGCAAACGGCGGGCCATCATGAAGAATAAACGGCTTCTTGTCCGCCTTGCTCTCCAAAATCTCGTGATATATATTTCCCCACTTCTCCAAAATCTCCGGCTCCTTGGCAGGCAGGCTCGCCCGCATAGGAAAATCGGTCTTGGGTAGATTAAGTGTTTCGCTGTAATTGTCAGCCATTTTAGTCATTTCCTTTCATATCAATTCCATCAATGCAGTTTTCATAAATGAATTGCTTAATTTTAGTATCATCGTTTTTTTCATAAAATTCGGTCAACAATTCATAGAATTCTTTAATATTTTCGAGAGCAATCGCAATTACTCCGCAACCATTCGCAATCATCTCTTTATTTGCAAATAACATTGCATTTCGCTTGTTTCCATCGATAAAAACCTGACGACGCATTCCCCAAAGCATAAGCTTAATCGCCCGCTCGGTTTCGCATTCAATCTGAAGAATATCAGAAATTTCACGCCTGCAATCAAGTTCATAAGGAATGCTCGGCTGCCATTTAGTGCCGGTTATGTTCACATCATATGCCCTAATCTTGCCCGCACCATGAATAGAACCATCGCCGCCGATATACATATTAAGCCGAGAATAGTAATCAAAATCCGTCAGCTTATCCAAAGTTTCAAGCAAAAATTGCCAAGCGCGCTTCAAGTTGTTAATCTTTATCACATCGTCAACTGGCACTTTATCAACTGAAATGCCCTCAAAAATAGCATTGGTTTCAGGAAAAGTAACATTAATGCCCTCAAGCTTGGCGCTTTTCCAAATGTAATCAACGATATTGCGCTTAGCAAATGTGATATTTTCCTCACGAGTCATATTAAACTTATTTTTCATTTTTCAAATACTCCTTTAATTCCACCAGCCACTTCGGCATTTTTTCAGTTTTAATCAGCAATTCGCCGCTTTTATATTCAGCAACTTCGATAAATCCGTTATCATTATCGAAAAACAAAGCCTCATCGCAAAACGGCAAAATCTCTTTCAAAACTACAAATCGTTTGCCAAACCGCCTCAGCACATCATCGGATTTGATATTATGGCCGCCTTTGGAAACGCGATTAGCAATGCGCTTAATCGATTCCTCAGCGGTGTCAAGCCCGATATAGAATAGGCGAATGGAATAGCCCTTGGCCTTAGCATCCCGCACAGTGCGGCTGGTTTTCTTTCCCGAAAGGGTGGTTTCTTGAGTAAAACAAACGCCATTTCCAATAGAATCATCAATAATCTTAATCGCGCGCTTGCCCGCTTCGATATCGGAAATGGAAGAGGTAGCGGCGATTTTATCAACATCAATTCGAACGCCCAAATTCTCACGCAGCCGAATAACACCGGTGAAGCTCGATTTTCCAACGCCATTTGTTCCAGCAATAATATTATAAGTTTTCATACCAATTCTCCATTATTATAATATCTATTTATACTACTAAACGAATATTTTGTCAATTCTTGACTTTTGGGCAGAATTGTGCTAACCTTTTTTTATTAAAGGGGGAGTAAGTAATGTATAAATTTAAAGGTGAGTATTACAATAATTATGATGATTATATGAAAGCTAAAGTGCATTATAAGAGTCCATCTCAAATAGCATCTAGTCGAATGAAGAATTACAATCATATTTTTAGTCTGCTGGAAAGCAAAATTCCAAAGGGAGGGCCTTTTTTAAAAGCGTATCATATTTTGAAGCCCAGTCAAAAAGAATATGCACGAACAGGAAACCTTTTTCCGGGAAAGGATGCTTTAGACAAACAACCTACCGCTTTTCTTTTAGAAGTGTTAAGCAAAACATTCGAATACAGTAGAAATAATATAATGACGAAAGTAGATGACAATGATTATAATACAGATAGATATTTTGCTTGCAAAAATTTTGCAACATTTATAGAGACACTTCGATCATATGCATTGGCATCATTGAGGAAAAAGATGAGTGATATTGATATAATTTGCAACTTTCGCTTGCCATATAGCTATGCTCCGGCGCATAATGCTTATGAAAAAGAAGAATGTGTCAGAGATATTGTATGGACAATAGGGCGAAATAGTAGTCCTGCCTATTATGCAAAAGTTGCTAGGAATGCAGTTGATAATGACATTAAAAAAATGGCTATTAGGATGCTAAAAGAGCATGATAATAGAATAACTATGGAAGAAATTCGAAAAAAAACAGAGGAAGAATACAAAAAAAGTGAGGCATACAAAAAAGCACAATATGAGGAATTTAGAAAGAATAATGAGCTAATTAATAAATATATAAGATAATCCTTGACAATATGTTTTCATTACTATTATCTAAGCTTAGGTGATTCAAATGAAAATCAAGTTGGATGATTTTAAGAAGCAAGTGGTGGATTATTATGCGGCGGCAAAGCCGGATTTGCGCATTACTGAGATAAAAAT
>WRBX01000090.1 GCA_009784335.1 Oscillospiraceae bacterium | reverse complement strand
TGCGAGCTGATTCTCTATCCTGCCAAGGTGCAGGGCGAGGGCGCGGCGGCTGAGATTGTGGCCGGCATTGAGTGTTTTGGCACTCGCGATGATATTAGCACTCTGATTATCGGGCGCGGCGGCGGCTCTATTGAGGATTTATGGTGCTTTAATGAAGAGGCGGTTGCAACTGCGATTTATAATTCGCACTTGCCGATAATCTCGGCGGTGGGGCATGAAACCGATTTCACGATTGCTGATTTTGTGGCGGATTTAAGGGCGCCTACTCCCTCTGCGGCTGCCGAGATTGCCGTGCCTAATAGCGATGATATTAAGGAAAATCTGGCCGGGCTATATAAGCGTTCGCTCTTTGCTCTTCGAGCCGATATTGAGAAAAAGCGCGAGCTGATCAAGCGATTTTCGGTTAAAAGCCCGATCGATGTGATAAATATTTATCGCCTCAGGCTAGATAATTTGATTGAGAAAAAGGTTAATTTCACTTCGAATTTGCTCGCGAAGCATAAGGCGAATTTGGCAAATCGGGTGGCAAAGCTCGATGCGCTTTCACCGCTAAAAGTTATGAGCCGCGGCTATAATTTCGCGGTAGATAGCAGTGGAAATGTGATAAAAAGAGCCTTGGATATGAAAGCCGATGATAAAATTATTTTGACTTTTGCTGATGGGAGGGCAAGCGCAACTGTGGAAGAAGCGAGGCGCACACAGTGCGCCCCTACAACTTAGACGGAAAGCTTTCACATCATTGTAGGGGCGACCTGCGGTCGCCACACATCGAAGAATCACATTCAAAAAGAAAGGAAAGTGTTATGGCTGAGAACAAAGAATTTTCATTTGAGGAAAAAATCACCGAGCTGGAGGCAATTGTGCAAGCGATGGAAAAGGGCGATGCGCCGCTGGATGCGCAGCTTGAGAACTTCGAGCAAGGCATAAAAATTGCGCGCGAATGCACCGGGGTTTTAGATTCTGCCGAGAAAAAAATTAGCATTCTCACCAAAAAGCCCTCAGGCGAGATGACCGAGGAGGCGATGGAATAGTGGAATTTAAAGAGCAATATGATGCGAGCGTTGCAAAATGCGAGGAATATTTGCATAGAATTATGGATAGTGTGAAGGATGATTTCAAGATTAAAGAGGCGATGGAATACTCGCTTTTTGCCGGCGGAAAGCGGGTGCGGCCGGTGCTGGCGATGGGCGTGTGCGAAATGCTGGGCGGCAATCCCGAGCGCGTGATGCCGTTTGCCTGCGCGATTGAGCTGATTCACACTTATAGCCTAATTCACGATGATTTGCCATGCATGGACGATGATGATCTTCGGCGAGGAATGCCGACATCGCATAAAAAATTCGGCGAGGATATGGCAGTTTTGACCGGCGATGCGCTCCAGTCTTTGGCCTTTGAGATTATGGCACAATCGGATGAGAATCCGCAGATTATTTTGGAATGCATTAGAACTGTGGCGGTGGCCGCCGGGATTTCGGGCATGGTTGGCGGGCAGGAGTTGGATATTGCATCCAAGCGCGAAACTGCCGAGGAACTCGAGCGAATTAATCTGCTCAAAACCGGTGCGCTGATTGCCGCGAGCTGCTGGATGGGCGCGATTATTGCCGGCTGCGATGTGAGCCAGATGCAGAATGTTGGCATTTTTGCCAAGAATTTGGGCCTTGCGTTTCAGGTGAAGGATGATATTTTGGATATGACGGGCACGCGCGAGGAGCTTGGCAAGACGGTGGGCACCGACGACCGCAAAGGTATTCAGACATATGCCAGCCTGCTGGGGCTTGAGGGCGCAGAACGGCTGCTGGAAGAATATATTGAGGAAGCAAAGTTTGCTATTCATGAATTTGGGGAAAAGTCGTATTTTCTGCAAGATTTGGCGAATTATATTAGGGAGCGGAAGTCGTGAATCGCACTTGGGTAGCATTCGACATGTAGGGGCGATGCTTCGCATCGCCCGCGGGCGACCGAGGACGGTCGCCCCTACGAGTAAAGGGTAAACTATGAACTTTTGGGAATTAATCATCAGTAATAAAATCATAAACGCAGCGGTAATTGCATGGTTTGTGGCGCAATCACTTAAAGTTGTGTTCGTTTTAATTGAGAAAAAACGGCTGGATTTTTCGCGTTTAGTCGGCTCCGGCGGCATGCCCAGCTCGCATTCGTCTACCATGATGGCGTTGGTCACCATGATTGCGCGCATGCATGGGTTTGGATCGACTTTTTTCGCTATTAGCGTGATTATCGCGCTGGTGGTGATGTATGACGCAACAGGTGTGCGCCGCGCGGCGGGCAAGCAAGCCGCAGTGCTCAATAAAATGATGGAAAACATCGGCGTGCAACATGACCCTGATTACTGGGGCGGCAAGCTTAAAGAGCTAATTGGCCACACGCCATTTCAAGTATTTGTAGGTGCTATTCTAGGCATAATTATTTCATTTCTTATTCCAATTTGAAGATTATCCCATAGGTAGTGTAGCTTTTGCATTGCTATCGAGTTCTCCAAACTGTTTTTTATCAAAATGATAGAAAGCGCGGGTGGCAATCATTGCGGCATTATCGATGCAGAGGATGGGGGCAGGGTAATAGAAATCAAGGCCGTTTTGCACGGCTTTTTCTTTTAGCATATTTTTGAGATAACCATTGCAGGCGACACCGCCGGAGATTGCGATGGTTTTTGTGTTGCTTTTTTCTGCTACACAAATGAGTCTATCGGTTAGGGTGGAGCAGATGGTGTGCTGGAAGGAAGCCGATATATCGGCTTCTAACGAATAACGAATAACGAATAACGAATAACTGTGGTTAGAATTCTTGCGAATTCTTTCCTTTTTATATTTTTTATATTTAGCGAATTGCGAAGCAATTCTACAATAGTTATTCGTTATTACTTCTTCGTTATTCGTTTTTTTTCGCTGCTGCATATTATGCACAAGGTTGATTACCGAGGTTTTTACACCGCTGAATGAGAAATCATCGGAATTTTCGAATTTTACTTGTGGGAATTTGTAGGCGTGGGGGTTGCCGTTTTGGGCGGCTTTTTCAATAGCAGGGCCGCCGGGGTAGCCGAGGCCGAGAAGGCGCGCGATTTTGTCGAAAGCTTCGCCGGCTGCATCGTCACGCGTGCGTGCGAGAACCTCGAAATTATCATAGTTTTCAACTTTTATGATGTGTGAATGGCCGCCGGAGACGACGAGGCAGAGGAAATCGGGCGGCATATCATTTTCGATATAGTTAGCGGCGATGTGGCCTTCGATATGGTGGACGGGGATGAACGGCACGCCGAGGCCGTAGGCGAGGGCTTTTGCGAAGTTGAAGCCGACGAGGAGGGCGCCGATGAGGCCGGGGGCGAAGGTGGCGGCTACTGCTTCCACCTCTTCTAGCTTGATATTTGCTTGCTCAATCGCCTCTTTAACGACAGAATCGATTTTTTCGGTATGCTGGCGCGAGGCGACTTCTGGCACAACGCCGCCATATTTTTGGTGGATATTGATTTGGGATGCGATGATATTGGAGAGGATTTTGAATTTGTGGTCGCCCACTCGCTTTACGATAGAGCAGGCGGTTTCATCGCAAGAGGTTTCGATGGCTAGAATCATTGCTTTTCCTTTACAAATATATCTTTTTTTAAGGGGGCATCGCCCCCTTAAACCCCCACTGTTTTCGGTCTTGCTCCGCAAATCATAGATTTGCATCGCAAACGAAAACGGGTCGCTTCGCTCCAATATTTGATTATTTAAGTCGCCTCATCGGCGATGTTTTGAGTTATGATGCTATTCATATTTCATTACAAATGCATCTTCATTGTTAGAATAATAGGCTTTTCTTTCAGAAATAATCTCAAATCCGAGGGAGTGGTAGAGATTAATTGCAGCATTGTTGGATTTACGCACCTCCAGTGTAATCTCTCTTGGATTTACTTTATTAATGAAATTTTGGATGAGCTTGCGC
>WRBX01000089.1 GCA_009784335.1 Oscillospiraceae bacterium | reverse complement strand
ATTGCTTGAAAAATGAAGATTTTCAGATTAATAATTCCGTTGCACTCATCTTTTTTGCGGAGTTTATCGAAAAAAATCCGCCCGCCGATGAAACAAAAAAATAAAAATGCAAGCCATGGTGCATATTCGATTACAAAATCTTTGAAAATGCCGCCGACAAGAAAGCCCGCGAGCGGCATGAGGAAATGAAACGCGGCAAATATTGAGGCTGAAATTAGTTTTAAATCGCTTCTTTTTAGAATCAAGCCATTGCAAATGCTCACCGCAAATGCGTCCATCGAAACCCCGATGCCAATCAAAATCGTCTGCAATATCATACATTATTCTATTTGCAAAAAAAGAAAGTGCCACAAAGGGCACTTTGCTTTTTGATTTATTCTTTTAATTCTAAATTTGCGTTGGGGTGTTTCTACTTATTGTCGTTCCATCGCCTAACTGGCCATAATAGTTATGCCCCCATGCCCATACTGTGCCATTATTCTTCAATGCAACCATGTGTCTTTGACCCGCTTCTACACTTTTTACTTCGTTTAAGCCTATTGTTTGGACTGGAGTATGACGATCAGTTGTTGTTCCGTCACCCAGTAATCCACCAGCATTCTGCCCCCATGCCCATACCGTTCCATCATTTTTTAGTGCAATAATGCTCCAAGCTCCTACCGAAATTTCTTTTACATTGGTTATATTAACCTGCACTGGCGTAAACCTATTTGTTGTTGTTCCATCACCTAACTGACCATAATGGTTGTTTCCCCACGCCCATACGGTTCCGTCATTTTTTATCGCAAAAGAATGATTGCCATCGATAGGAGCATTGCCACCTGAATAATATCCTCCTGTTACAATATCTTTCACATTGGTTATATCTACTTCCGTTGGCATTGATTTATTCGATAATGTCCCATTGCCTAACTGTCCATCTTTGCCTTGCCCCCAGGCCCACAATGTGCCGTCATTCTTTAATGCCATAGTGTAAAAATACCCTGCCACTATTTTTTTGACATTAGTTATATTTATTTCCGTTGGTGCTAGCCTATTTGTTGTCGTTTCATCGCCCAACTGACCATATTGGTTACTCCCCCACGCCCATACTGTTCCGTCATTCTTTAGTGCAACTGTGTGTCTTATCCCACACACAATTTCTTTCACATTAGTTATGTCTATCTGCGTTGGTATTAATCTAAGCGTTGTTGTGCCATCACCTAGTTGTCCATTGCCATTCCAACCCCACGCCCATACTGTTCCGTCATTCTTTAGTGCAAATACATTATTCGTTCCAGTTGCAATTCCTTTCACATCGTTTATATTAACTTGAGTAGGTATTGATCTATTTGTAGTAGTTCCGTCACCTAACTCTCCATTGCCATTCCAACCCCACGCCCATACTGTTCCATCATTCTTTAGTGCAAGTGTAAAATCTGATTTAATATAGTCCGTTGATCTTCCTACCACAATTTCTTTCACATTAGTTATATTTATCTGCGTCGGCGTTGACCTATGTGTTGTTGTTCCATCACCTATTTGACCATAATCATTTCGGCCCCATGCCCACACTGTGCCATCGTTCTTAAGTACAATAGTGCGACTATTATCGACAGTAATGGCTTTCACATCAGTCAATACCGACGAGGGAATTGGCGTTGCAGTTGGTTGTGGCGGTTGCGTTGAGCCATCGGCATTGGTTGGCATTGGGGTGCTTATCGGGGTAGCAGTAGGCGCTGCCGTTGGCTTTGGCATTTTCTTCAAAGCACGGTTTATAATTGCAGCCGCCTCAGCGCGAGTTATGTTTTTCAAAGGGTCGAAATACGGAATTCCATCTTTCCCAGGATAGCCGGTTATAATCTCTTCGCAAGCTAAGCTGAGGATTGCTCCCCCTGCCCATGTAGCGCAATCAACAGTGAGTGAAAGAAGATTCTTATCTGTTGATATATCTATCGGAACATCGAACACAAATCCCGCTTTCTCTAAATAATTGTATGTAACCACCGCGGCTTCTTGGCGAGTGATTGGCGCATAAGAGTCAAATATGAAACCCTCGCGGCCTATAATCAAATTGTTATATGCCGCTATCCCAACATCATCACGAAACCAATCATCATAAGTTACATCCTTGAAAATACATGGAATCGAGTGTTCTTCGGATATTCCAGGGCCTCTGGAAATGCCCTATTATGCATCGCCACATACTCGGCGCGGGTGACATTTGCGTGCGGGTCGAACCAGCCGCCATCGCGGCCTTTGATGATGTCGAGGTCGGATAACTCGCTTACATCTGCGTAAAACCAGTCGCCCGATTTCACATCGGAAAAACTTTTCGCCGAAGTGATTGCCATGCTAAATAACATCACAAAACTGAGCGCGAGCGAAACTACTTTTTTCATTTTTTTCTCCTTAAATTTTTAAATTTTTTTATACAAAAAAAGCAACACTAATCGTGTTGCATAAAAACAAAAGGGTAATTAGAGATTATGTTGGTTGGTTGGTTGGTTGGTTGGTTGGTTGGTTGGTTTTCAATTTAATCACCATTATTATGGTAGCATATTAATTTGAGTTTGTGTTGAATGTTGCAGAATTGTTAGGAAATTGTTAGAAAATTGTAACATTTCTCGGTGGGGCGAAATGGGTTCGCGGATTTCGTAGGGGCTCCCCATGGGCGTCCGCGGTATTTTGCCATGTGTGCGGGCGCACCAAGGCGCGCCCCTACGGTGCTGGGGTATGCGCTTCGATGCGTGGCGGCAGAATGCCGCCGCTACGATGATGTGTTACCCTCGTGCGTTGTAGAATGAGATTAACCTTCGAAGAGAGGCGAACACAGTTCGCCCCTACAAAAAGCGAACCCCTCCGACCGCCTACGGCGGCCACCTCCCCTTAACAGGGGAGGCCTTTGGTTAAAAAAAGCTCATTTGGTCGCTTGCGGGGAGGCCGGCAAGGACTCCTTGCTCTTCTAATAATTCAATTATTGCTTTATTTGTTTTGGTTCTGTTTTTCAAATCCTCGATGGAGCTGAATTCTGCTTCATTGCGGGCGGAATCAATCGTTTCGGCAACGCTGAGGCCGAGGCCCTGCACGGCGATTAGCGGCGGGCGGATGGCATCCCCCTCTACTTCGAAGCCCTTAATATCGCTTTTATAGAGGTCGACAGGCAGGAATTTGAAGCCACGGGCAAACATTTCACGCACAACTTGCAAAATCGAAAGCACATTTTTATCTTTTTGATTGAGGCTGTTTTCCTCAGATTCCAGCCTTTTAATGTTTTTTCGCACCAAATCTATATCGGCCATTAGTGAAATATTGAATTCGTCAGCGCGCACGGTTAGATATGCCAGATAGAATTCCAATGGATAATAGACCTTAAACCACGCTATTTTGAAGGCCATTGTGACATAAGCCACGGCATGAGCCTTAGGAAACAGGTATTTGATTTTGTTACAACTTTCAATATACCACTCAGGAATTTTTTTCTCTCTCATCAGCTCTTCATCTTCGCGCGTTGGCCTTGTTTTATCTTTTCTAACCCGCTCCATGATATCAAAAGCATCTTTTGCGGGCAGGCCGTTATAAATCAAGTAAAGCATGATATCATCACGCGTGCAACTCGCCTCTTTCAGCGTTGTTTTCCCTTGCCTGATATATTCTTGCACATTTCCAAGCCAAACATCTTCACCATGCGAAAGCCCGGAAATTCGCACGAGCTCGGAAAAAGTAGTAGGTTTTGTATCCAACAGCATTTTTTGCACAAAGCCAGTGCCGAATTCAGGAATGGCAAGAGTTCCCACTTTTGTGCCGATTTGCTCGGGAGTTACGCCCAATGCCTTTGTCGACTTGAATAAACTCATAACTTTCTTATCATCTAAAGGAATAGTTCTACTATCAACTCCGGTCAAATCTTCCAACATCTTGATAACAGTAGGGTCATCGTGACCTAGGGCATCAATTTTCAAT
>WRBX01000088.1 GCA_009784335.1 Oscillospiraceae bacterium | reverse complement strand
GAACTTTTGAAAATCAATATTTAGGATAATTCCGTATGTGTCCAACTTTGCTTTTTCAAGATTTTTTTGAATTATCTTGCAAGCATCTTTATTGGTATCTATGAAAACCGCAGTTTTAGCGCCGCGTGAGAGCGCCTCAATTCCCATCGCGCCCGAGCCGGCAAACATATCCAGCGCGCTTTTTCCCTCAAAATCAATCCTTGAACCGAGAGCCGAGAATATCGCCTGGCGGACTTTATCTGTGGTAGGGCGGCTAGAACTCGGATAATCAATATGTATTCCGCCCGCCGAGCCACTGGTTACTTTCATAGTATAGAGAAAGTATCAAATGCAAAAAAAAATGTCAAATAATTTCAAAAGTTGACAAAGTCCAAAATATATGCTACATTTTTTTTGAAGGGAGCAATTAAATATGGAAATTATGAAATTTCAAAAATTATCGTTGAGTTTGGCTACTGCTGAATTTTTCAAAGATGAGCGACTAACTTTTGATGGAAGTGCGATGAGGAATAAAATTCTTGATTTAGCGAGGAAAGAGCAAAATTGGGCTTTTACATTTACTCAGGATGATTTGATTGCAATGAGTGCTATGAAAAGCAAAAACTCGGTTTTTTATAATATGCATTCAGACGGACTTAAGAATTTAAAAGAAGTTGGTTACATAAAAGAAACCGATGGCGGATTTGCTTTGCATAATGAGTTTTTCATAAATATTTTTAGGCAATGGAAGCCGGAACTTTTTGAAAAGCTAGCAGAGGAATTTGAAAAAGAGCGACCAGCGACTGCGGAAGAAGCACAAAACTTGGTGAGAAAATATGGCTTGGAGTTTTCTACATATGCTTCGGGTATGATATTTGGTTATTCGGAGTTATTCATCGGCAATAAAGTTGAAAAACTGAAATTGCAATCTTTTGAATACTGCGAATTTCCCACATTCGATGATGCGTTTAATGGCAAACATAATAGGGTAACGGATTATGATTTGCCTACGAAATTATCACGGCTTTTAGAAAATGCGGCTGATAATTTGAAATATAATTTCCCTTTCAGAAAAAGAAGCTTTTAAAATATTTGACATAATTTCGATAAAGTGTATAATAATAATTAGAGAAAACAAAAAGAGCAAGTTTCAAACGGCTACTGCTCAATTGGTATTACCTAAGGTAATCGCAACATTACAGTGTTGGGCGATTACCACAAAAAAAGAAACAAGGTGCCCTTAACGGATCTGCACCTAGTTGAATATTATATCAAGCAGTAGCAACTCATGTCAGGAGGGCTACTGTTTTTTATTGCGCTTGCGTGGTTTTGCAAGCTGGTATAGACAAACTATGCATAACACCAGCAAGATGAAAAAAGCAGCAATTGCAATTTCCATACGCATCACCCCACTTCCTTGGGTTCCAAGCACAGTATAGCAGTGATTGGGGATAGGGGTGCAGTATTCGTCTGACTTTGCAGTCGTTTTAGCATTCCTTGTTTCCATTTTGAATATATCTGAAAAGCCGATAAAAAGTCAAGTTAAATTTTCGTGACAAATTGATGACAATTATGTTACAATTCTTTTGATGCGAAAATTAGGAATTTATATTCATATCCCGTTTTGCCTTAGAAAATGCAATTATTGCGATTTTTTTTCATTGGCGGAAATGGGCAAGGTTGATAGATATATTGATGAGCTGGTCGAGGAAATCGTAGGGGCGCGCCTTGGTGCGCCCGTTATCGCGGATACTATATTCTTTGGCGGCGGCACGCCTTCGGTTTTGTCGGCAGCGCAGCTTGAAAGAATTATGACGGCGATTAGAAACAAATTCGAGATTGATGAAAATGCGGAAATCACCATTGAGGTCAACCCGGCTACCGGGATTCAGGATTTAGGATTTTCATCGCAAGCGATACTCCCGATATCGCCTTCGGCGATGGATAAGGTTGGGTTTCAGGATTTTGCGGGGCTAGCTAAGATAGGGTTTAATCGAATTTCTTTTGGCTTGCAAAGTGCGAATAATAATGAGCTGAAAGCTCTTGGGCGGTTGCATACATATGAGCAGTTTGTGGGTGAGTTCGAGCTAGCGCGAAAGCATTTTGATAATGTGAATATTGATTTGATTTATGGAATTCCCGAGCAGACGGTGGCGAGCTGGGAGAGGACGCTGCGGCTTGCGGGAAAGCTCGCGCCCGAGCATATTTCGGCATATTCTTTGATTATCGAGCCCGGCACGCCGTTTTATGACATGAATCTAGATTTGCCGAGCGAGGAAGAAGTTTGCGCAATGCAAGCGATGATAAGAGAAATTTTGCCGCAGCATTTTCAATATGAAATCTCGAATTATGCGCTTGATGGGTATGAGTGCAGGCATAATTTGAAGTATTGGGAGATGGGGGAGTATGTGGGGTTTGGGGCGGGAGCGCATTCTTTTTTAAGTGAGAAGTTAGAAGTTAGAAGTGAGAAGTGTGGTGGAAAGGCTACGCATTTCAGATTTGAGAATTCAAAGCATTTAAGTAATTGGGAGCAGAGAAAAATAGAAGTTGATTATCTGAGCGAATATATGTTTTTGGGGTTGCGAAAAATAGAGGGAGTGGAGATTTTGCCCGAGATTAATGTGCGTTTTGGCGAAATCATAAACAATCATATCAAAAACAAAATGATGATAAAAGAGGGAAATCGCTTGAGGCTCACCCCGCGGGGAATGGATATTTCGAATATAATACTGTCAGATTTCGTATGAGTTTTTTTACTTAATAAAGAATGAAAAATGAATGATGAATAGTGAATAATAGCCTTCCCAACCGAGATTATTCATCATTCATTCTTCACTGTTCATTATTCATTAGGGTTCTCTTTATTGACATTGATTGAGCAAAGGAGTATATTGCAATTATGTTAAATATTATTTCAACACTTCGAATTCAAGATTTTTTAGACATCATCATTGTCGCCGTCCTCGCGTATATTCTGCTGAAATTCATTCGAGAAACGCGCGCCTCGCTGCTGCTAAAAGGCATAATCTCGCTAATCATCGTGCAGCAAGTAAGCCAATGGTTTGGTTTTTATACTCTGAACTATATCCTAAAAGCCTGCCTGCAATTCGGCATTATCGCCATTGTGGTTATTTTTCAGCCGGAAATTCGGCGCGCGCTGGAAAAGGTGGGCAACAATGCGTTCTTCAAATATTTCAAGTTTTCGGGCGAACCCGGCGATGCCACCACGGTGATTAACGGAATTTGCGATGCCGTGAATCATTTAGCGCAGCATCGCATCGGCTCGCTGATTGTGGTTGAGCAGGCCACAAAGCTCTCTGATGTGATTTCTTCGGGCGTTTCGATGGATTCCAAGGTGAGCGCTGAGCTTCTCACCAACATTTTTTCGGCAAAAGCGCCGCTGCATGATGGCGCGGTGGTGATTGCTAATAAGCGCATTGCTGCGGCTTCGTGCCTGCTTCCGCTCACTTTGAACCAAAATCTCGGTACCGAAATCGGCACTCGGCATCGCGCGGCGATTGGAATTACCGAAACTACGGATAGCGTGGTAATCGTCACTTCCGAAGAAACCGGTGTGATATCGGTTGCGAAAAATGGCTCGCTTACGCGGAATCTTTCGATTGTTACTTTGAAGAAAATGCTGAGAGGGATTTTAGGCGAAACCGATGAGCAGGAGGCAAACAATGAAAATTAGAAAGCAGATTTCAAAAAAACTCGCGCACAATACCGGCATGAAAGTGCTTGCTTTTTTTAGTGCGCTGCTTCTGTGGTTTTATGTTGCGATTTTGCAAGACCCTGAGCAAACCGCGAATATTCGCAGTATTCCGATTGAATTTGCCAATACGGCGGTGATTAAAGATAAGGGGCTTTTTGCAACTTCGGAAATTTCCGAGCATTTAAACCTAAAGGTTCGCGCCAAGCGCTCGGTGCTTGCCAAGGTGAATAATAAGAATATTCAAGCGATTATTG
>WRBX01000087.1 GCA_009784335.1 Oscillospiraceae bacterium | reverse complement strand
TTTGGTAAAGATTGAAAACGGACGGCAACATATTAATGCCGCCCAACTGTTAAGCATTCGTGACGCTTTGAATACAACATATGATGAATTAATAAAATAGCTTAAACTTTGATTTTATGCATCATCGGCACATGCTTCTCAAATGTAGTAATTTCTTCAAAACCGCATTCTAGCAAAAAATCCTGTGCTTCGCGGCATTTTTGCCCAATGGTTTTGCTACTGTGGCTATCGGTGCCTATTGTAACTATTTTCCCGCCGACTTCGCGCCACATTTTCAAAATATCGCGGCTGGGCATTGTGTCCTTGAATCCAGCTGCATATGTACCAATCCACCCTGAAATATTGAGTTCTAAACCTTTATTGCCGTAGCTTGCCAGCTTTCGCAAAATCCTTTCTACTTGAGGCTCAAACTCGTCCAAATCTACTTCAAAACCTTGAGAAATAATATATCGTCTTGGTAAATCAAAGTGCGCCAGGCAAGCGAAACCGCCCCATTCAACAGTAGTTTCCAAACTATCAAAATAAGCTTTTAGCACTCGTTGCACATCCATCTTTGAATAATCCACAGTGTATAAATCATGCCCGTCAACATCATGAACCGAGGCCAAAACATAATCATAAGGATATTTTAGAACTTCATCTGCCTCTTTAGGCCAAAGATATACATTCCCAATTTCGATTCCGCTTCGAATAGTCAACCTACCGTCATAAATTTTTCTAATTCTCTCGATTTCCTCGAAGTAATCGCCTTGATTATATTTATCGCCCCAATTAGAATTTACTTCGTAATGATCGGTTATAGCAATTTCATCGATGCCGCGTTGCACTGCCATCTCTGCAATCTTCGCTATGCTCCCACTGCTATCCGGTGAAAACTCCGAATGTATATGATAATCAATTAACATAAAAACGAACCCCTCCGTCTGCCCTCGGCAGACACCTCCCCTTAACAGGGGAGGCCTTTTCGAAAAGCATTTCCACATAAAAATTCGGCGGTGAGCCGACTTAAATAATCATATTAGTTTCGTTTTCGTGTGAATTCAAAATCTAAGATTTTGAAGAGGCGAAAACAAAAGGGGGTCTGGGGGAAAATTTCCCCCAGAGAAAATGAAAACAAGTTTTATTAGCTTTTATAAAAAGCGCTATACCCCTTATATGCCATATAAATATCCAGCTTCGCCGCGATTTCAAAAGGCGAATGCATAGATAAAAGCGGCACACCGCAATCAAGCACATCGACATTTAAATTCGCTATATACTGCGCCACCGTTCCGCCGCCGCCGGCATCAACCTTGCCAAGCTCACCGGTCTGCCATGCCACACCCGCTTCGTTGAAAATATTCCGCACTTTGCCAACAAATTCTGCATTTGCATCACTCGAACCGCTCTTGCCTCGGCTACCGGCATACTTAGAAATCATCAGCCCATGATTAAGCTGCGGCGCATTATTTTTCTCCATTACATCTTTATATGTCGGATCCCATGCCGCACCAACATCGGCCGATAAACACTGCGAATTGGAAAGAATTATATGCAGATTATCGCTCGGGGCAAGGCCTCGAATGAACTCATAAAAGAAAGTAGATTTCATGCCGGTATTGCCCATTGAACCAACTTCTTCTTTATCAGCAAGGAATAAAACCGCCGTGCGCTTTGGCGCACTCGCGCTTGCCAAAGCTGTCAATGCCGTATAACTGCAAACCCTATCATCCTGCCCATATCCGCCGACAAAACTGCAATCCAACCCCACATCGCGCGCGCCCCCGGCCGGCACAATGCAAAGCTCCGAGCTCACAAAATCCTCTTCCTCTATACCATATTTTTGCTTTAGGATAACAAGTATATTCTTTTTAACTGAATCCGAAATTCGCTCTTGCGAATTTCCACCATCATTGCTAATTCCTAATTGCTCATTGCTCATTGAGATTTCTGAGCCAATCAAAATATTAAGAGCCTCACCCTCAATAAATTCGCTCGCCTTTTTCTTCATCTGCTCCTCAGCTAAATGCGGCAGTAAATCAGTTATAGTGAAGACCGGCTCGCTTGCATCTTCGCCGATAGAAACTTTGACAGTGCAGGTTTTGGTCACTGCCACCCCATGCAAAGCCAGCGGAATCGCCATCCATTGATATTTCTTAATTCCGCCGTAATAATGGGTTTTAAACAGCGCTAATCCTGAATCTTCATAAATCGGGTTTTGCTTTAAATCAAGCCGCGGTGAGTCAACATGAGCAGCAATTATGTTCACTCCTTGCTCCATCGGCTGCTCGCCAATCACCGCAAATGCCATCGCTTTTCCACGATTTTCTAGATAAACTCTGTCGCCGGCTTTAAGCTCGGCGCCGCTTTCAAAAGGCGCAAATCCATTGGCCTTAGCAAAGCCGCGGGCATAGTCCACCGCCTCGCGCTCGGTCTTGGCCTTATCCAAAAACTCCTTATATCCCTCGCAAAACGCCTTTGCCCGCGCCTGCTCCTCTTTGCCCACTTTCAAAAACGCACTTTTTTCTTGGCAAAACATAATTTACCTCTTTCCGCTCCCCATTACAATCCAAAAATCTCTGCAATCTCTGGCCCGTTTTTTGTTCCCGCAAAATTGCACTTATCTTTTATAAATTTATCATCTGCCCTAAGTTGATATAAATATATATCGCTATCTGCCTTTGCGCAGAATATATATTGCAAATCTGCCATCGGTGAGCTTCTGGGCACAAAAAGATACACAAAATTATCGTTTTTATCAATGTATGTGTAAATCTCGCAATTGCCGATATCGCTGCCGATATTCACTGCATATGAAGTTGCAAATCCCTTGCTATATTTATACTCCTTGGTCGGCGTGGATATATCATGCAGCGTGCGCGCATCATCAATATCAATCTTATATTTTCCAAGGCCAACGCCTGTCAAATCCGCAAATGTTGCATATTCATTTTTTACTTGCTTTGCGATTGGATTAGAATTCAAATTGCTCGGCAAAAACATCACAATAACAATTAACGCAATTGCCGCGGCACTCCATATGATTTTGTTTTTAATAATTTCCATATGAATGTTTCCCTCCGAAGCGTAGGCGACTAATAGCCGCCCCTACAATGCCGGGGTAATCCCTCTGAAGCGCGGGGCGTCGAGGACGCCGCCCCCTACGAAGCAATCGCCGTTAGCATAGCAGCCTCACTCAAAACCTCGCCGCTGAGGCGACTATAATAATCATATTTTGGAACCCACACTTACTGCAGCAATATTAATTAACCTGCCATTATTCTGCGGATAATTATGCGTTATGATATTACTTTCATTCTGGTAAGTGTGGGTGACCTCGTTTTTCGTATGACGATAAAATATCTGTGATATTTTTGAGGAGTCCGAAAAACAAGGGGGCGCGGGGGAATCCCCCGCATAAAACAAAACTTAAAAACAAAAGTCACTGGATTGCTTCGCTACGCTCGCAATGACATTTTGCTTCTTTTATAAAAAGAAGTCATAAACCTGCTTCCACCACTTCACCCGCTTCACATAATTCTGCGTCTCCGCGAAGCGTATCTCTCCATCAGCCCAGCCCGCCACATTGCCCTCCCCTGCATTATATGCTGCCAGCGCCCGCTCCACATTACCATTATACTTGGGCAATAAATACTGCCCCATATACCAAGCACCCATTTGAATATTCGAAAATGCATCATAAGGATTATTCGCAATCCCGGTTTTCTCGCTAATCCACGCCGATGTATCCGGCATTAGCTGCATCATGCCAATCGCGCCCTTATGGCTAACAGCATCCGCCTTATAGTTGCTTTCTACCTTAATCATCGCCAATATCAAAGAAGGCGAAACATTATTCTGTTCCGCCACTCCCCTAACGATCGGTGCATTTATAACCACCTGCATATTTGTAAATAAGAAAACTCCAACCGCCACAATGGCGATTAAGGTAAATATTGTAGTAATCTTTCGCATTTATC
>WRBX01000086.1 GCA_009784335.1 Oscillospiraceae bacterium | reverse complement strand
TGAGCAATTCGCGGCTACTGCGAAAAAGCTGGAAAATCACTACCGTGATATGCAGGATATGGAGTTTACGATTGAGAATGGCAAGCTTTATATGCTGCAAACGAGAAACGGCAAGCGCACAGCGCAAGCGGCGATTCGCACGGCGGTTGAGATGGTTGAGGAAGGCCTCAACACCAAGGAAGAAGCGATTTGCAAGGTTGATGCTAATCAGCTGGATGCGCTATTGCACCCAACTTTTGATGATGATGCGCTAAAGAATGCGACTCCGATTGGCAAAGGCTTGCCGGCGTCACCCGGCGCGGCTTTCGGTAAGGTTTATTTCACCGCAGATTGCGCGGTTAAGGCTGCGGAGGCCGGTGAAAAAGTGATTCTTGTTCGCCTTGAAACTTCGCCTGAAGATATCGAAGGCATGAACGCGGCTGAGGGCATTCTAACGGCGCGCGGCGGCATGACTTCGCACGCGGCGGTTGTTGCGCGCGGCATGGGAACTTGCTGCGTTGCGGGTTGCCATGAGCTTAAATTATATGATAAATACTGCATGATTTCTGATGTGAAAATCGCTGAAGGCGATGTGATTTCGCTGGATGGTTCTACCGGGAATATTTATCAAGGCGAGATTGCGACCAAAGAGGCCGAGCTTACCGGCGATTTCGGCAAGTTTATGGCGTGGGTTGACGAAATTCGCACCATGAAAGTGCGTGCAAATGCTGATTCGCCGCATGATTCCGAGGTTGCCCTCAAATTCGGCGCCGAGGGAATCGGGCTTTGCAGAACCGAGCATATGTTCTTCCAAGAGGATAGGATTTTGGCGGTTCGCGAGATGATTGTTGCGAAAACCGTTGAAGATCGGCAAAAAGCGCTTGATAAACTTCTGCCGATGCAGCAAGGCGATTTTGAGGGAATTTTCACGGCAATGGCTGGATACCCTGTGACTATTCGCTTGCTCGACCCTCCGCTTCATGAATTCCTACCGCATACCGAAGCTGATATCACAACCCTCGCAAAAGAGCTTGGAATAAGCTATGCAGAGCTGAAGGAAACTGTTGATTCGCTGCATGAGTTCAACCCGATGATGGGGCATCGCGGCTGCCGTTTGGCTGTGACATATCCTGAAATCGCGGCTATGCAGGCAAAAGCGATTATCCAAGCAGCGATTAATGTGAATAAGAAAACCAGTTCATCGGTTGTTCCTGAGATAATGATTCCGCTGGTTGGCGAGGTTCGCGAGCTGAAATTTGTGAAGGATGTTGTAGTTAAGACGGCGGATGAAACGATTGCGGCTTCAGGTGCATCGCTTGAATATATGGTGGGCACGATGATTGAGATTCCGCGCGCGGCGCTGACGGCCGACGAAGTGGCGGCTGAAGCTGAATTCTTCTCGTTCGGAACCAACGACTTAACGCAGATGACATTCGGATTCTCGCGTGATGATGCCGGAAAATTCCTTGGAGATTATTATGCCAAGAAGATTTATGAGAGCGACCCATTTGTGCGGCTTGACCAAACAGGAACCGGGCAGCTTGTGACTATGGCTTGCGAAAAAGGGCGCGCCGCACGGCCTGAAATCAAGCTTGGCATTTGCGGAGAGCATGGCGGAGAGCCAACCTCGGTTGAATTCTGCTATAAGCAAGGGCTGAATTATGTTTCTTGCTCACCGTTTAGAGTGCCTATCGCTAGGCTTGCTGCAGCGCAGGCGCAGGTTAATAATCCGGATTTGAATTATGCCGCTTTCTCTAATATTGCAAAACAAAAAGAAACGGTAAACGCATAAATAGTTTGAAATAGATTATACTAAAAAAAGAAAGTCGCATTTACGCGATTTTCTTTTTTGATTTTGGCTTTTACATTTTTTTGAGCCTTTTTGCCAACTCCATTGTTATCCCTTTGATTTTTACTAGTTCTTCTAGTTTTGCAGATTTGATTTTGTCTATGGAGCCGAAAGTTTGCAATAGTTCTGCTTGTTTTTTCTTACCGATGCCTTTGATTTGCATTAATTGCGATTCGAATGTAGTTTTTTTGTGCTTTGTGGTGTGGGATTTTAGGGCAAAGCGGTGGACTTCATCTTGAATTTGAGTGAAGAACTTGAAGCTTCTCGAGGTTGGGGGGAGGGAAATTTCGTCGTTTTCGGTTGTGATGGCGCGGGTTTTATGCTTATCGTTTTTTACAAGGCCGAAGATAGGGATATCGATATTCCATTGCTTTGCGATCTCTTTGGCGGAGGATACATGGCCTTTGCCGCCGTCGATTAGGATTAGATCGGGGAGCGGCCAGTGGTTAGGATTCGGGATTCGGGATTCAGGGTTTAGGTGAATGTTGTTCTTCGAAGACGGGACGCCCGAGACGGCGTCCCCTACGAGAGCGGTGCCATTTGGGAATGCGTGCGAGAAGCGGCGGGCGAGGATTTCGCGGATTGCGGCGTAGTCGTCAGTTGACAGTTGACAGTAGTCAATGGGGGAGCCGATATTAAATTTGCGATAGGCGGATTTATAGGGTTTGCCGTTTTTGAAAGTGACGCAGACGCCGACGGCGGAGGCGCCGGAGATATGCGAAATATCATAGGACTCGATTAAATGGGGAGTTTTTTCGAGGGAGAGGAGTTCTTTGATTTCGTGGAGGAGTTTTTCGGTTTTGAAACCACCCCGTCCGCCTGCGGCGTCCACCCCTCCGAGGGAGGGGAATTTTTGTGAGAGGCTCTCAAGCGCGTTTTGCTTGGCCATATTGACCAAATCTTTATTTGTGCCTTTTTGTGGGGTGATGATTTCGATTTTGTGCGCGGCGAGAGTGGTGAGCCATTCTTCGAGAAGATGGGCATCTTCGGGAGCAATTTGTGTAACTATTTTGCGGGGGATTTGGGTGTTGAGGGAATAGTATTGTTTGATGAAATCGGCAATGAGAGTGGCGGCCGGGACACCCGAGACGGCGTCCCCTACGGGCGCACCGAAGCGCGCCCCTACATTTTGAATGTTGTTCTTCGAAGACGGGACGATGTGGGCATCGTTCCCTACGGGTGCGGCATCTTTCAGAAAGAAGTTTTCGCGGCCGAGCATTTTGCCGCCTCGAATATAGAGCAGAGTGATGCAAATATTGTTTTTGAGCCCCGCGAACGCGATTACATCTTTATTATCCAAATTAGTCGAAGTGATTTTTTGTTTTTCGGAAATCTTTTCGATGGCGAGGATTTTATCGCGCTTTGCGGTGGCGCGCTCGAATTCTTTTTTTCCGGAAAGCTCGCTCATTTCCGCTTTCAGTTTCTTTAGAACATCGCCATAATTACCATTCAAAAGCCGAATAATATCCGCAAAATTAGCTTTATATTCCTCGGCGGAAATCAATTTGGCGCAAGGCGCCGAGCATTTATTTATTTGATAATTTAGGCATGGCCGCCCCTTGCCGATATCCCGCGGCAGCATTTTATTACAATCGCGCACCTTGAAAATTTTCTTGACCAAATCGATGGTTTCATTGATGATTCTGCCGTTTAGATAGGGCCCGAAATATCTTGCGCCATCTTTTTCAATCTTGCGCGCCAGCAGAATTTTGGGAAATTCCTCGCCCGTAATTTTAATGTATGGATAGGGCGATTTGCCGTCTTTGAGCATGATATTATAATGCGGCATGTGGCTTTTAATCAGGTTGCATTCGAGGATAAGCGCCTCAAGCTCGGTGCCGGTGACGATATACTCAAAATCAACGATTTTGCTGACCATGATGGTAGTTTTCGGTGTGTGGCTTGCAGAATCTTGAAAATAGGAGCTGACTCGATTTTTAAGATTCTTGGCCTTGCCAACATAAATAATCTCGCCCATATCATTCTTCATGATATAAACGCCGGGGGAGGTTGGGAGGTTGGACACTTTTTCTTGAATGCTCATATTTTTTATATATATAATTTTGCGATTTAAGTAAAGGTTTGACAATTTGTGACGATTGGGTATACTTAAAATTGTAGTAACGCACCGGGGTGGTAGCGGGGCCTTGT
>WRBX01000085.1 GCA_009784335.1 Oscillospiraceae bacterium | reverse complement strand
GGCAATAATGTTGTCGGATTCACCGCCACATTATTCTTCCTAATCTCAAAGTGCAAATGCGGGCCGGTCGAAGCACCGGTCGAGCCTACTTTGCCGATAATCTGCCCCTGCCGAACCTCTTGCCCTTCCTTAACCAAAATCTGCGATAAATGCGCATAAACCTCAGAATAAGTGTCATCACTCTTTATCCGTATGCAGTTGCCATAATCCCCGCTCCAAGCTGCCAGAGTAACCTTGCCGCTGGCGGATGCACGAATAGACGCGCCATAAGATGCAGATAAATCAATGCCTTCGTGCGGGCGAGTAACTCCATAAATAGGATGCGCCCGAGATGCACTAAAGCCTGAAGAAAGCGCGCCGCTAATCGGCCAAATCCAGGAAGTATTACTGATTATCGGCTTCTCGCCATTGTCATTTAAGCCAATCTTGATAATCTCATTAACCGGCTGAGTTTTAACCTCTTCGGAAATCAGAATCCGATCCTGCTCCAACCCGTTTATGCGAATTACAGTACCCTTTTCAATCGAAACCCCGCTCTTGCCCGGGCTATCCAACACCCGCGAGCCAAGCGGCAGCACATTATCCCCCACCTCTTCGGTAGCATAACTTATTTCCTTCTCGTATTCCTCAATTTTCTCGGTGCGAACTTGAATGTTGCTCTGCGTTTCCAATATATTCACCTTAGAGCCTGCCGGCACAAGCTCGCCCAAGTTTTTATTCATCTCAGAAAGCTCGTCCAACGACATAGAAAACCGTTGCGCAATATTAGCCAACTCTTCCTCAGCAGTAACATCATAAACCTTGCGATGGCGCTTTTTGCCATTCAAAGTATTTTTTGCCTCCGCTAAATCCATAATCTGATTTTGCGGCACAAATTCATAACGCAGCTTAGCCTCGTCAACAAACTCAATTTTTAAAAGGGTGCCCGAATTATATTGCTCTTTCACGCTATTTAACGCATCAAAAGCATCACTCTGCGTGCGCGTGGCACAAACTAAGCCATCATTAACATAAATCGCATACGCTTGTTCCACATTAGGGCAAAGCGCCAAAATATTCTGCCTGATTTCAAAAATCTCATCAGTATCACCTTTTTTTATGAACTTTTGCTCAGTCTGCGTATTTAATTCAAAAGAGCTCTCGCCATCGGCCGCGGCGCCCACAATTGTCTCGATATCATTTATAATCAAATCTAAATTCGCAATATCAGAGGCAACCCCTACGCTCTGGCCATTAACCCGCACCTCATATCCGATTTGAAAATTAGCAGCAAGCAACCCGCCAAAAACAAGCAAAAACGCAACAAAAACAATTAGCATAGCCTGTCCCACTTTGCGCCCTCCGCCACCGGCCTTCTGCTTTTTAGGTTTTATCTGTCGGCTGTCGGCTGTCGGCTGCCGGCTAAACTTCGCCTTCGGCACAGCAACTTTTTGCTTCGCAACTTGCGATTTAACTTTGTCCTGATTAAATTTCAGCCTAGGTCACTCCTTTAACAAAATCCAATATAACACATAAGTATATGAAATGTAAAGAAATTTTAGAATTGATATCGCTAGCGCTCCATAATTCCGCAATGTAAATTTCTTGCTCCGCGAAAATTCTAAAGAATTCTCTACAGATAAAGAAAAATAATTCTTGACAAAAATGCAAAAGATATGTAATATATTAAATAGTGTTAATGAATAATTAAGAATGAATGATGAATAGTGAATAATATGAACGGGCTTTCAAAGTGCTTTGCATTTAGCAAAGCTACAATTATTTTTCACTATTTATTCTTCATTTAATTTCGGCGATAGCCGGTTCACGGGGTGTGGCGCAGTTGGTAGCGCGCGACATTTGGGATGTTGAGGCCGCAGGTTCGAGACCTGTCACCCCGACCAAAAAAAAGTTTTTCAAAATGCTTGACAAAAAATTATTAAAAATATACAAAATAATTAACGACTTACTGGAGACTCAAATTGGTGAGTGCGTTGATTATAAATTGGTGCGCTGGAGTAGCTCAATTGGCAGAGCAGCTGATTTGTAATCAGCAGGTTGCGGGTTCAAGTCCCATCTCCAGCTCCAAGAGGATTAGGATAGGCTAGTTTAATTGCTCCCCCAATTATTTAATAGATTATCCTTTCCTCTACCAAAACTGCTCCTTATGGGGCAATTTTGCTGTTAGGGCAGGTTCCAGAGCGGCCAAATGGGGCAGACTGTAACTCTGTTGTCTTCGACTTCGGTGGTTCGAATCCACCCCTGCCCACCAAATATCAAAATTCCCGCCCGAAAAGGCGGGAATTTGATATTTTTGGCCGAGATGATTTTCAAGAAGCACCGACTTGCTTTCATATATATTCAATGTAGGCGACAAATTTTTCTCACATCAAGCGATCGCGGAGCGAGCTTCGAATCCACCCCTGCCCACCAAAAAAACTCATCTAATATAGATGAGTTTTTTACATTCTTAATATTTTTATCTACTATTGTATACTTCGATGCCTTTCGCTAATATCTCCACCGCTCGCTCAAGCTCATCCGGTGCGCTTGCGCAGAATGAGAAGCGGGCTTTGTTCTTTTCGCTACTGCTATCTGCGTAAAAACCACCGCCGGGGGCAAAAGAAAGCGTTTCACCGCCCCGCTCAAATTCGTCCAATATCCACTTGGCAAACTTCTCGGTATCATCAACAGGTAATTCGCAGAACACATAAAACGCCGCGCGCGGATAAGCAAATTTCACACCATCCACCTTGGCCAGCGCCTCACAGAACGCATCGCGGCGCGATTTATAAATCTCATATGTATCTTTCAAGTAATCAGAAACATCATTGATAAGTGCCGCATTTGCAAATTGCTCAATGGTTGAAACGCAAAGGCGCATCTGGCAAAGCTTGAGCACCTGCGCGATAAATTCGCGATTTTTACTCGCCACCGCGCCAATGCGCGCGCCGCACGCGCTAAAATGCTTGGAAACGCTATCCACCAAAATAATCTGCTGACGCATATCCTCAAAACTCATAAACGACTGATAAAATGCGCCGTCATACACAAAATGACGGTAAACTTCATCGGCAATAATATAGAGCCCATGCTTCCGCGCCACATCGCAAATAATCTGCATTTCCTCGGCGGTCAGCACCGTACCCAGTGGATTTGAAGGATTAGAAAGCATAATCGCCTTGGTGCGAGAAGTAATTTTTGCCTCAATCATCTCGCGGCCGGTTATGCGATAATCATCCTCACTCTTCAGCCTAATCGGCACAGCTTCCGCGCTGCCCAGCTTCAAAAACGAAACATAATTAGTGTAGAACGGCTCAAAAATAATCACTTCATCGCCGGGATCGCAAATCGTAGCAATAGTGAAAATAAGAGCCTCGCTGCCGCCGCTTGTTATCAAAATCTCCTCAGGAGAAAAATCAATCCCAAGCCGAGTGTAGTAATTCGAAAACGCATCCAAAAGCTGTGGCACACCTCGCGAATTGGTATAGGCAATAACTTCTTCCTTGAAATTGCGGACTCCCTCAAAATACGCATCCGGAGTCTTTATATCCGGCTGACCAATATGCATCTGATGCACCTTAACTCCCCGTCTCAAAGCTGCCTCCAAATTCGGCACCAAGCACCGAATCGGCGAATATTGCATATCCTGCACTCTTTTTGAAATCTCCATTTTCATCTCTCCTCCACATTCATAATGGTACATTCAGAATCTATTTTTGTCAATTTTAGCAAAAAGGCGATGTTCGCTTTTCGTAGCGGCGGCATTCTGCCGCCATCATCGAAGCGCATACCCCGGCACCGTAGGGGACGATGCCCACATCGTCCCGCTTCGAAGAAATTACATTCAAAAATACCTCCACTGTTAAGGGGAGGTGGCATCGACGAAGTCGATGACGGAGGGGTTCGTTTTTCCCACATTTGACATTTGATTCCCCACCAACATAATATAATGAAGATAAAAGGTGATGCATAAATGCTAACAATTATGAAATTCGGCGG
>WRBX01000084.1 GCA_009784335.1 Oscillospiraceae bacterium | reverse complement strand
TTGCCCGTCGTCTAATCTCAAGTTGGCATCGGGCATCGCGCCTATCAAAAAGTATCTAGATAGTGGCATAAATGTCGCCCTCGGCACCGATGGCGCGGCTTCGAATAATGCCCTTGATATGTTCAATGAAGTCCGCCTCGCCGCGCTGTTGCATAAAGGCGCCACCGGCAACCCGACCGCCATAACCGCGCAAACAGCCATAGAAATGGCAACGGTTAACGGCGCCAAGGCCCTCGGCCGCGAGAATGAAATCGGCAAAATCGCCAAAGGCTACAAAGCCGATTTAATCTTTATCGAAACCAAATCCGCCAATATGCAACCCCTCGCCACCTCGCTCTGCTCCGCAATCGCCTATTCCGCTAGTAGCAAGAACATTACACATACAATAATTAGCGGTGAAATAAAATATATAAAGTAAATTGCGAAGCAATTATCAATAGTTATTTGTTATTCGTTTGGCGACGAAAGGAGCCTTAATGATTGATATCAAAAACCTAACCCGTGATTACGGCAATAACCGAGGCGTTTTCGATTTAACCCTACATATCCCCGAGGGCGAAGTCTTCGGTTTTATCGGCCCAAATGGAGCGGGCAAAACCACTACTATCCGCCACCTTATGGGCTTTCTGTTCCCCGATGTCGGCAATTGCAAAATCGGCGGCCTTAACTGTTGGCAAAATGCCAATATTATTCAGAAGAATCTTGGCTACATAGCAGGTGAAATCGCATTTTTCAATGATCTCACCGGCCCGCAATTTCTAAAATTTATGGCGGAATATCGTAAGCTGGGAAATTTAACTCGGATGAATGAACTTCTCGAGCGCTTCGAGCTAAACCCGCGCGGCAAGATTAAAAAAATGAGCAAGGGCATGAAGCAGAAAATCGGAATTGTCGCGGCGTTTATGCATGCCCCGGCCGTGCTGATTCTCGATGAGCCCACCAGCGGCCTCGATCCCCTGATGCAAAATAAATTTATCGAACTGATTCATGAGGAAAAAGCGCGCGGCAAAACTATCCTGATGTCCAGCCATATTTTCGAGGAAGTCGAGCGCACTTGCGACCGCGTTGGAATTATCAAAGATGGCCGCCTAGTTGCCCTCGATACTGTAGCCAACCTCAAGGCCATGCAAACGAAGAAGTATGTGATAACCTTTGAAAACCTTAATGACATAGATAAATTCACAACTCACAAATTCCAAAGCAAACGCTTAAGCGATAATCGGCTTGAGGTAATTCTCACCGATGAATTGGCGCATTTTCTGCACGCACTAACTTTATATAAAATCACAAATCTCTCGGCACCAAATCAAAATTTGGAAGACATTTTCATGGCTTTCTATGGAGATAAGGAGGTGGCAGCGGATGTTTAATTGGGCACTATATAAAAGAGAAATGAAATCCGGTTCAACAATGCTTTTGATTTTTATTGCAGTTATCTCTCTTTATGTTTCGATTATTATTACTACTTTCAACCCCGACGCAAACCCTTTCAAAGAGTTTGAAGAAATGATGCCGGGCATAATGGAAGCCGTTGGAATGATACAAACCGACAGTTCAATGTTAGGTTATTTTGCTGCCATATTATATGGCTTCATTTTAATCATAATTCCAATGGTTTTCTCGATTTTGTCCGCAAATAAGCTGATTGCAAAATATGTAGATAATAATTCCATGGCAAGCCTGCTGGCCGCGCCAATCAAGCGTGCACGCCTAGTGATAACTCAAATTTATGCGCTTTTCACCGGTATAATAATCATTGTGGGTTATGTCACCCTTCTGCAAATCGGCATTGCGGAATTCTGTTTCCCCGGCGAGTTGGATATAAATAAGCTTCTAATTCTAAACCTCTGCTTGCTAATCTTGCATTTCTTCATCGCCGGCATCTGTTTTATCTGCTCATGCATAGCAAATAGCACCTCGGCATCCATCGGTTGGGGAGCGGGCATCCCCTCGCTAATGCTGATTCTGCAAATGCTTGGAAATGTTGGCGATAAGGCCGACTGGGTGAAATATTGCACATTTTTCACCCTGTTTAACCCGCAAGAAATAATAGCAGGAACCACATCCGCCCTGCTCAATATCGCCATTCTCGGCATAAGCTCTGCAATCATTTTCTTCATTGCAATCCAAACTTTCATCGCGAAGGATTTAAATGTGTAGGGAAATAAAAAAACCTCCCCTGTTAAGGGGAGGTGCCCAACACTTGCCGGCAGAAAGTTTCGTCTCTTCGCATATAAACTCGCAAGTGTTGGGCGGAGGGGTTCGCCTTTTCAATTAAAAGAAAACCGCGATTTTGCGGTTTTCTTCAACAGTTATTCGTTATTACTTATTCGTTATGTTTTTGTCAAAAACCCGAAACATCTTAGCAACCTGTGCCCTGGTCGCCTCTCCCGTAGGCTGAAAATCATTAGCACCCATGCCGTTGATAATCTCATACCCCGAAAGCACCTTCACCGCCTCTTTGGCATAGCTGGCGATTTGCGCTTCATCAACGAATGTTCCGCCACTCTTGTTGGTGTCATACCCCTTGTATTTCATGTATCGGAGCAGTATCGTCGCCAAATCTTGCCGCGAAATCTTGGCATTCGGCGCAAAATATGTAGGCTCAATGCCCGTCACAATATCCTTTTCCTTGGCCCACTCGACATAAGGGTGATACCATTCGCCACTCGCCACATCGGTGAATGATTTTTTGGCCTTATACGATTCAACATCCACTCCCTCATAACGCCCGAGAATCGTCACCAGCATGCCGCGAGTCAGCGTGCCATCCGGCTCAAATGTATCGGAATAAACGCCATTCATCAGCCCGCTCTCAATCGCCCACTTGGCATCTTCATATCCCCAATGATGCTTCGGCACATCCTTGAAATCTTCGATTTTTGCTACTGGAATTGTTGTTGGCACTATAGTAGGAATAATTGTTGACATAGCTGTTGGTGCTTCCGTAGGAGCAATTGTAGGAGTTAAACTAGGTAAAATTGCTTTTGTATACTCAACAGATGAACTTCCGCCGGAAACCCCTGGCGGCCATTCACCTGGTTTGTATATAGCTTTGTAAAGGCTCAATAAACAATCGATATGCTCTTCTTTGATTTCAATTTTAATTGTTTCATCTTCATCAAAGAATTCTCTCTTTTCAATTATTGCTCCATTTTTTGTGAAAGAATAATATGCATAAGCAATATAAGAGAAATCCACTTCAAACTCGACTATATCTCCAACATATAATTGGGTTTCATCTATTTCTAAAGCATGCCCTTTAACAACTTTTGCGCCGCTCGGCATCAGCACAAAAACCATCACAAGTGCCAGCATTGCTGATAAAATTTTTTTCATTTTATTCTCCTTTTTGGTTACATATTTTATAACCACTTTTTAATTATAATTTTTATGTATTACTTCCAAAAAGGTTTGTCAAGTATATTACAAAATATAGTTGCAAATTTGTAATCAAGGAGTGAACCAAATGAATAAATTCGTGATAAAAACAAAAGAAGATAAAATCTCGGCAATAAATAGAACAATCCGTTTCAAGCCCGAAATATTCGATAAAATAGAAGAACTCCGCGAAAAAACCGGAGTCTCATTCAATAAAATCGTTATCCAATGCCTCGACTATGCCCTGGAAAACTTGGAAGAAGAATAATTCCCCTCCGCCGGAGGGGTGCCCAGCACTTGCGAAGCTAGTGCGGGGCGGGGTGGTTTCCTTAAGTGAAATATTTTCTAACGAAAATATGAAATGTGCTTCGCACATGAAATATCTTCGATATGAAATGAGGCTACGCCTCGTGAAATGAAATTTGCCCCACAAGCTTAACGCGCGAAGCGCATTTCACATTGCAAAGCAATATTTCACGCGAATGCATTTCACTTGCCGTAGGCAAATTTCACTAATTCCTATTTGAAAATTTCAAATAGGAATTTATAAACCCATCCAATTCCCCGTCCATCACCGCCGCCACATTCCCCACCTCAAACCCCGTCCGATGATCCTTCACCATATTATAAGGATGAAAAACATACGAGCGAATCTGGCTGCCCCACGCGATTTCCCGCTGCACGCCCTT
>WRBX01000083.1 GCA_009784335.1 Oscillospiraceae bacterium | reverse complement strand
TTTTGTGAAATATGTGTTCCTCTCGCGCAATTTCGGCAAGGAAAATTGCCTGGTTGCCGGCTATGATGCGTTTGACGGCGATGCGCTTTGCGTGATGGATGCCGATATGCAAGACCCGCCTGAACTGCTGCCAAAGCTGATTGCCGAATGGGAAAATGGCGCCGACGATGTTGTGGCATATCGCACAAAGCGCGATGGCGAAGGATTTTTCAAAAAGTTTACCTCCAATATGTTCTATAAAGTGATTAAGAAATTCACCAAGATTGAAATTCCTGCAAATAGCGGCGATTTCAGGCTGATGGATAAAAAATGCGTTGAGGCGATGAAGCTGCTGCAAGAAACGCAGCGGTATAACAAAGGCCTATGCTCGCTCATCGGATTCAAAAAAGTGTTGGTGCCTTTTGAGCGCGAAAAGCGTTTTGCCGGCACATCGAAGTTCAATTTCAAGAAGCTACTAAACCTCGCGATTCACGGACTGATGACATTTACCACCGCCCCTCTTCGCTTCGCCACTAATATCGGCATTTTCGGCTGCCTTTTCACTCTTTTCTTCTTCCTTTATATTGCTTTCAAGAAAATCTTCTTCGGCGATCCTATAATCGGCTTCCCTGCCCTAATCACATTTATCGGCTTTATCGGCAGCTTGCAATTTATAATCCTCGGCATTATCGGCGAATATATCGGCGTGATTTTCAATGAAGTAAAAAAACGCCCGAATTATATTGTTGAGAAGACGAATAAATAACCGTCATTGCTTCGTCATTCGCTCCTCGAAAAGACAATAAAAGAAAGTGCAAAAAAGCACTTTCATCAATAGTTATTCGTTATTCATTATTAGTTATTCGTTGCCTTTATCTATTTGATGTCTCATAATTTTTGTCGTTAAATGGCACATTTTCTTTTTCGCGGAATAGCAGGGTTATGCACCATGCTCCGGCAAGACCGATTATAGAATATGCGATTCTTGTTGCAATCGCTGTGTGCCCGCCGAAAACGCTTGCCAAAATATCCACCCCAAAAATACCATAAAACACCCAGTTTAGCGCACCAATGATGGCTAAAATTAAAGCTGTTGTATCCAAAATAATTCCTCCATTTCTTTAAGCAATCACTGAATAACTCATCATGTTTCTTTTTGGATAAAACTGTGTTTTACTGCTCAAGCCTCGAAAATCAGGCGCCAGCCTCAATTTTCTCATTCGATTGTAAAACAAAGTTTTCTCTCAAAAATAATTCATGTGAGTTAATCAGCGATTACTTCATTCAAGAATTATTTTGCCCAAGCAGCTGCTTTTTATTCACAAATCTTTTATTTTATTGTGACTCTCATGTGCCTCATCCACCACTTTTTCAATGCTTAAATCCATCTTTTCTTGCCCTTTTTTGAAGTGCAGCAAATATTCAATATTCCCATCGGCGCCTTTTACCGGCGAAAAGGTTAAACCGTGAATACTATACCCCTGCGGAACGCTATCCATGATTTGCTGAATAACTTCAATATGAACACTCTTTTCACGAACAATCCCACCCTTTCCAACCTTTTCGCGCCCGGCCTCAAACTGCGGCTTTATCAGAACAACAAATTCTTGCGGATTTATCTCACTAATAACAGGAAAAATCAGCTTTAGTGAAATGAATGAAACATCAACTGAAACAAAATCAACATCTCTAAAATCAGCGGTATTTATGTACCTAATATTTGTTTTTTCTATATTCACAACTCGAGCATCCTGCCGCAGCTTCCATGCCAGCTGCCCATAGCCCACATCAATTGCATAAACCTTTTTCGCTCCATTTTGCAGCATGCAATCGGTGAATCCGCCTGTAGAAGCACCAATATCCATGCAAGTTTTGCCTTCTAAATCAATTTCGAATTTCTCTATTGCTTTTTCAAGTTTCAGCCCGCCACGGCTCACATATTTAAGCCCCGTCTCTCGAACTTCAACAACATCTTCCTCTTTCAAAAATGTCCCGCATTTATCGCTTTTTTGATTATTAACATAAACATTCCCCGCCATGATTATAGCCTGCGCCTTTGATTTAGTCTCGGTAAAGCCATGCTCCAAAATATAATTATCAAGCCGCATTTTAGGCATATTTTTTTACCTCGATTTTATGCTTTTCTTTAACGAATGACGCGAGCAAATCCGCTGTCAACCCATATGATTCCATCGTATCAAACCCGGGAAACCAATTAGCATCATAACCAAAATTATAAATCGGAAACTCAGGAAAGCGGCTTGAAATCAAAGCCCCCGCTCCATTTTGCTTAATCCCGTTTTCTATTGTGATTGCAAGCTTTGTCTTTTCTAGGCTTGTTTTTATAGTCTCCATATCAAGCGGACGAATGCTCCCCACATCTATAATCTCCGCTGAATAATCGGGCAAAAGTTTCGCCGTCTCCTTTGCAACCTCCAACATATCCCCGATAGAAAAAATAGTTAAATCAGTTCCGCACTGCACAATTCGAGATTCATTAGGCACAAAGGGCACTGTTTTTGCCTGCAATTCTTTCGGGAAACGAATAACGCATGGCGAATTTAATCCCATAGAGTATTCAAACATCTGCGCCATCTGCTCTGCCGACGATGGTGCAAGCACAGTGAGATTCGGCATATTTGAAGTATATGATAAATCGAAAATCCCATGATGAGTTTCACCGCATTTATCGAGCCCACAAGATGCAATCATAAAAGTGACCGGCAGGTTTTGCAGCGCCACATCATGCAGCATTTGATCATAAGCGCGCTGCGCAAAGCTTGAATATATCGGCACAATCGGGCGCATGCCCTTAGCCGCCATGCCGGCCGCAAATGTCACCGCATGCCCCTCGGCAATCCCAACATCAAAAAACCGCTCGGGAAACTTTTTAGCAAACTCGGTGAGGCCTAAACCCTTGGACATCGCCGAGTCAATAACAACCACTTTATCATTCCGAATCGCCTCATCGCACAGCATATCGCCCAGCAGCACGCTGGTATTAACCAGGCTACTCTCGGCTTTAGGGTAGACCGCATGGTAAGAAGTCGGCTCCTCTTCAGCCTCTGTAAAGCCTTTTCCCTTAACAGTAAGTGCGTGAATCAGCACGGGATAATTATATTTCTTCACCCTCTCCATTGCTGATATCAGCTCATTTAAATTATGCCCATCAACAGGGCCGATATAGCTGATTCCCATCTTCTCGAAAATCGTTGTCGGCATAAGCATTGAGCGAAAAACATCCTTAAATCGAAATGCAAATCTCGCAAGCCCTGCACCAATCAACGGAATTCTATTAAGAGAAAAATCAATGCCGCGCTTGAATGAAAGATAAACCGGATTGGTTCTAAATTTCGTGAGATATCTCGAATATGCGCCCACATTTTTGTTGATCGACATTCCGTTGTCATTAAGCACAATAATCAGGTTATTATCACAAGATTTTAAATTATTAAGCGCTTCAAATGCCAAGCCGCCGGTGAGCGCCCCATCGCCGATAACCGCAATAGTATGTGTGTTATCGCCCTGCAATTTTTTAGCCCTTGCAATGCCTAAAGCCGCTGAAATGGAGGTTGAAGAATGCCCAACGCCAAATGCATCATGCTCGCTCTCATCAAGCCTTGGAAAACCGCTTATCCCGCCATTTGCTCTCTTATTAAGCAAGATGTCCTTGCGCTCGGTGAGAATCTTATGAGTGTAGCTCTGATGCCCAACATCAAAAATAATCGAATCGGAAGGCGTTTCAAAAACTTTATGTAGCGCGAGTGTTAACTCCACCACGCCTAAATTCGATGCAAAATGCCCGCCATTTTCCGGCACATTTGAAATAAGAAACTCGCGAATCTCGCTCGCAAGCTCTTTTAGCTCCCCAATATTCTGCTCATTAACATTGATGTTCATAGTTTCATCCCTCACATTGTAGCGGCGACTTTCAGTCGCCATGGCGGCAGAATGCCGCCTCTACGGCTTGCGCTTCTCCCGTGCAAATAAACATAAAAACAATGCCACTTGATATACAATTTGATTTGAGTGCCGGAGCGCCACCGTCTTGCCCAGCGCCTTGCCTGTGATCGTAATCACCGAAACCGTTGCTGTGCCAATAAGTAAAAACCATGTGGTATGTTGGTGGCCTTGGCTAATAATCGTCGCAACAATCAGCGCCGT
>WRBX01000082.1 GCA_009784335.1 Oscillospiraceae bacterium | reverse complement strand
GTAGGGCGCAGAGTTTATTTCCGAAAGTGCGTAGGGGGCGCCGTCCCGGGCGCCCCGTTGTAACAAATTTTGCAAAACATCCGTAACAAAGCCCTTTTGGCCATTAGAGCCATCATCGGTGGCGACAATTACCTCATGAGTGCTTGCCTTAAATTCATCCTCGAGGATAATCAAATCTTTATTTCTAAAGCCGAGAATTGCATGGGTATCGATTTTGCGGCTGTAAAGCTCTTTAACTTGCGGAAGGGCTATAGCGGTGCCCAGACCACCGGCGATGACGAGGACTTTAGTGCTCTTTGACGGGTCGATGTGGGCATCGACCCCTACGGGCAAATGCGTTGGCGCACCGAGCGGACCGACAAAATCAGCTAAATATTCTCCTTTTTCTTTTTGCGCCAGCTCAATTGTGGTCTTTCCTACTGCTTGAAAAACTATGCGCACCTCGCCGGTTTTGATATTTTTATCACAGATTGTGAGGGGGATTCGCTCGCCGGTTTCGCTCACTCTGAGCATGATAAACTGCCCTGCTTTTGCATGATTTGCAACTAGGGGCGCTTCAATCCACATTGAGAATGTATCGGTATTTAGCTGAAATTTTTGAGTGATTTTGTACATGGTGCTTCCTTTGCATTATGTCAAATGCGGCCGGGCAACTACTAGTTGCCCTTCGAAGACGGGACGCCCGGGACGGCGTCCCCTACGAAGTGCGGAGTGTTACATTCAGTTTCTTTTGTAGGTTTTCAAGGATTTGAGTCATAACATTATTAACTTCTTCCTCTGTCAAGGTTTTTTCCTTGTCACGATAGGTTAGGCTGAATGCAATGGACTTTTTGCCCCTCTCAACCTGCTCGCCCTCATAAATATCAAATAATTTCACACTTTCGAGAATATTGCTCTTAACTTTCCAAATGGTTTCCTCGATCTCGCCAACGGTTATATTGCTATCCGCCAGCAACGCGATATCTCTTTGCATGCTTGGAAAGCGGGGAATTTCAGCATAGCGCTTATCCAGATTCGCGCTTTCCAAAATCGCATCCCACTCTATTTCAGCTATATAGGCTTTGCCTTTTATGTCATAATTCTTGGAAATCTGCGGATGAATTCTGCCGATTTTCCCCTGAGTTTTGCCACGAATGAAAATCTCAGCAGATTGATAATCATGCAAATATGCAGGAGCCTTTTGCAATGCCTTGATTGAATATTTAACACCCAGCTCATCAAACAGATTCTCAATAAAGCCTTTTATATCATAGAAATCGCAGCTTCCATATCCTCCGATAACTAACACTTTTCGTTCACTGAATCCTGAATCCTGAATCCCTAATCCTGAATAAACTGTCGCGAGCTCGAAAAGCAGCACGGCAGAATTGCCAAGGCGCGCGTTATTATGCAGTGCGACCAGCATTGATGGAATGGCGGTGGTGCGCATAATCGAGGTATCTTCGCCGATTGGATTGCGGATTTTTATCGCATCGCCGAGAGCAATTTCGGCCCTTTCATAATCCCTTGGGCTGATAAATGAATAGGTCAAAATCTCATTGGCGCCTTGGGCGGTTAGCAGCTCTTTTGCCTTATTTTCAAGGATTTGCTCTTTTGTATACCCGCCATCGGCAACGCCCTGCAAGGTGGCTGATTCGATATTATCATAACCATGGAAACGCGCGATTTCTTCAGACAAATCCTCCCACGAGGTGATATCAGCGCGATAGGTTGGAATGGTTGCATTATCGCCATTAACTTCGATATTCACGCTATTTAAAATTTTAATCATCTCTTCTTCTTCTATCTGCGTTCCTAAAAACTTATTAATTTTTTCGGCAGAAAATTCGACTTTGTGGGGGGCGCGTGGGTTTGGATAGGCATCAACATGCGGGGCGATGTGGGCATCGCCCCCTATGAGTGCACACGCGCGATTTATTGCGGCAAGGGTGATATTTTCATCAATTCCCTTGATAAAATGGCCGGAAGATTCAGAAGGCAGATTTAGTCTCTTTGAAGTCTTGCGCACAGAAACACCGTTAAAATTAGCGCTTTCGAAGATAATTGAGGTGGTGGAATCGGTGATTCCGCTATCGAGGCCGCCCATAACTCCGGCTATTGCGATAGGTTTTTGGCTATCGGCGATAATCAAATCATTGGGAGTTAGCTCGCGCTCGATTTCGTCAAGAGTGGTGATTTTCTCGCCCGTTTTAGCATTTCGCACGATTATTTCATCGCCCGCAACAGCACTCGAATCAAAGGCATGAAGCGGCTGGCCGAATTCCAGCATCACATAATTGGTGATATCTACAATGTTGTTGATGGGGCGAATTCCGCTATTTTGCAAGCGACGCTGCATCCATTCAGGCGATGGTGTGATGTTGAGGTCATCTACTTTACACGCGGTGTAGCGGGGGCAGAGAGCGGGATTTTGGATTTTAACGGACACCACCCCGTCCGCCTTCGGCGTCCACCCCTCCGACGGAGGGGAATTAAATGGCTTGCCGAAAACTGCGGCGACCTCGCGGGCGATGCCGATAATCGAATAGCAATCGGGGCGATTGGCGGTTAGCTCCACCTCCACTATCACTTCGTTTAGGCCGAGAACATCCTTGATATCTGTGCCGAGTGGGAATTTTTCGAGGGTGCTTTCAGGCAAGAACATCAGCGATTCGGCCTTAGGCCTATCGGGAAAAAGCTCATCCTCACCGCACATCATGCCATGCGACTGAACGCCGCGAAGGCTGCCGGATTTGATTTTTAGGCCGCTTGGCAATTCAGCGCCATCAAGGCAGACGGGCACGATTTGGCCGGGTTGGACGCCGGGGGCGCCGGTGACGATTTGCACAGCAGTTGACAGTTGACAGTTGGTAGTTGGCAGTTGAATGTTGTCCTTCGAAGGCAGACGGCCAGTGGCCGCCCCTACATCCACTTGGCACACCACCAGTTTATCGGCATCGGGGTGCTTTTCCACCGAGGCAATCCGGCCGAGCACAACACCCTTTATCCCCGCGCCAAGCTCGGTGATTGCTTCAATCATGGTGCCGCTCATCGTCATTCGATGGCGAAACTCCTCGGACGAAATATCCCGAATATCAACGAAATCATAAATCCAGCTTAATGGAAATTTCATAGTAATTTCTCCTTGCTTTTTACATTATTTACCAATTTATCAATTTCTGAATAATCTCTAACTTCATCGTCAAAATAAATTCCTAACATACCAACCTGTCTTGCAATATCTACATTTCTTTGAGAATTATCAATGAAAATGCATTCCTCAGGTTTCACTCCCAAACTCTGCATAGCAACTTCAAATATCTTGGGTTGTCTTTTAGTGCTGCCTACTTCTGAAGATACTACAATGCTTTCAAACAAATTTTTCAAATTATTCTGTTCAACAATTACTTTGACTCGTTCTGCTTTGTTATCGGTTATGATACCAATTTTGTATTTGCGTTTAAGTTTTTTTGCAATAGCCACCATTTTATCATCTATTGGTGCACTCTTAAATGCTTCTTTTATCCAATCCGGATTAAATTCGACCGCGCATTTCTCGCATATAAATTTCCAAATATCAGCGGTTTTGAGTTTATCCGAATCTTCGCGTTGATCGAATTTGCACTTATGCTCAAACAGTTTTTGAAAATCAATTCCAGTTTTATTCGCAAAATATTTGGATTCGGTAATAGTGCCTGTTTTATCTAATGTTAAGACACCATCCAAATCAAAGAAAATTGCTTTAATCATCTTATTGCCTCTTTACTTTAATAAAACTTATTTTTTTTGAATAATTCAACATTTGGCTTTGTCGCAACAAAGAGTTCCGGCAAATCATCTAAATCAAAAAACCTCAAATCATCGCATTTATTGGGTTCCATAATTCTCGGCGTACCGCTATATTTTTTGATTTGCACTCCAATTTGAAGCCACGAGCCATTTGTGATAACCATTGCAAGATTAATAACTTCTAAATCACTAATTTCAACATCTAAATCAATTTCTTCTTTTAATTCTCTAATAGCACATTGTTCAATTGTTTCAAAACTCTTTAACTTGCCGCCAACCAAGCTATACATTCCTGCACCAAAACAATTAGCCCTTCTTCCAAGAAGTATTTGATTGCTGTCATTTGTAATAATAAAATTTATACCAATTGGCAAATCATCTTTTTCCAT
>WRBX01000081.1 GCA_009784335.1 Oscillospiraceae bacterium | reverse complement strand
TATATTTTGCGATGGATGGCGATATTGAGAAACCGCTCGACGAAAAAACCCTCGACGGTGAACGAGATATAACCCTTAATGAAATTCAAAATTTTAATTAGAAACATAGTTTTCCTTTTAGTAACTAGCATTTAGCATCTAGCGTTTAGCATTTATGAGTGGAGAAGAAAGTGCTAATAAAAAAACTAAATGCTAAATGCTAAATGCTGAATGCTGCCTTTAATCTGAATGTTATCGTCGGTCATTTCTTGGATTTCCAGCGCTTTGCCATCAATGCTCACGATTTTCTCGCCGAGCTTGATTTTCAAAAAGCCATCCTCATAATCCATAATGCCCATGTAATTCTCGATTTCGATATGGTTCGGTGTGATGAGGATTTTATACGAGCCGCTAACTTCCAAGGGCAAGTCCAGCCCATGCGCAATTTTTTCTTTTAGCTTGGATGTTTTCATATAGAAATTATATGGTGGATAACCTTTTTTTAGCACACAGATGCGCTCCGCGCATACACAGTCGCCTTCGGCGATGCACGGATTTGCATCGCTGCGCGATGTGCTGCGCATGCACAGATTTTAAAGCGACCATTCGGTCGCTTTTGATTTTTTATCTGTGAGCATCTGAAGGGTCTGTGTCATCTGTGTGCTAAATTATAAAGCAATTGCTGCACTTGCGGAAGTTCCAAGCCGCAATCGTGGATTAAGTCGATTTGGGAGAATATAACACCCGGAGGGGCGGCGGCGACGAGGCGGCCCTCTTTTAGTAGGATGAGGCGGTCGCAATTCACCACTTCTTGCATATTATGCGTGATAAGAATGATGGTTTTGCCGGTTTTGGGTTTATCCTTCGAAGGCGGGACGATGTGGGCATCGTCCCCTACGGCTCTATCCGGGCGAGCCCCTACATGCAACTGCCGAATTATCTTCATAACGCCCCTGCGCCCGGCGGGATCGAGCATGGCGGTGGGCTCGTCGAAGATAATAATCTCGGGATTCATAGCCAGCACACCTGCGATGGCGATGCGCTGCTTTTCGCCGCCCGAGAGCAGATGCGGCGCGTGCTTTATGTATTTGGTCATGTTCACCGCCGCCAGCGCGCTATCCACCCGCCTGCGAATCTCACCGGGCGGCACACCGAGATTTTCCGGCGCAAAAGCGACATCTTCCTCAACCACGCCGCTAACAATCTGATTATCGGGATTTTGAAAAACCATGCCGCAATTAGCGCGGATTTTGAAAGTGTTTTCGGCCGCCCCGGTATCCATGCCATTCACGCGGCACTCGCCGGTGCTCGGCAGCAGCAGTGCGTTAAAATGCTTGGCGAGAGTGGATTTTCCGCTGCCGTTAGCGCCGAGAATGGCAATAAACTCGCCTTTTTGAATAGTGAGATTTATATCACACAAGGCGAGCTTTGGGCTATTTTCATATTGATAAGATAGATTTTTGCAGGTTATCATAGTTTTGCCTTTACATTAAAAATGAGTAGCGCCAGACAAGCGTACTCATTTTTGATTTGCTTATTAGGCAGGTGTTAAGCCGCCTTTTGGGTTTACTGCTTGTCCTTTTTGTTCAAGAACTCTCTCTTTGTGATCAGCATGTTGGCGTTTGCTTGCTGCTCGATCACCTTTTTTAATGAGCTCCTTCACACTGAATTCTTTATCAGTTGTTTTCCCCATTTTGCTTTCCCCTTTCATCAATGATGCAACCAGTATAGCAAAGGAAAAAACAAAAAGCAAGTTTTTTGAACTATTTCAATTTATCAAATATGCCGTGGAAGGTGAGGGTTTTATACCAATCGTTCAATTTATTGCTAAAATCAGTGGAAATTTCAACTCCGGCGAGGCGTGGGAACCATAGAATGAATAATAATAACGCCAGCGCAGGAATCACAATCCACACCCATTTCGGAATGCTCCACAGCACTTTTTCCTCTTTATTCTTGCCCTTGCCGACTATTTTTGTGTGCTGATAATCCAACCAGTAGCAAATAGCCAGAATTATCCAAGGCACGCTGGCAAAAAAGTGGTAGATAAAAGCCAATCGAGGTACTAAAAGCCACACTAAATAATTAGTCAAAAAGCCAAAGGAAATAAATGCAATTACAAAATTTCGCTTTCGTTTCATAAAGCCCATGCACATCACTCCGATTACGGCAAATAGGCCAAGTAGCCATATTAGCGGAGTGCCGTGGAACCAAATAATCTCAGTGTTGCCGCGCGGAGCGGCATCGGAATTGGAATATGCCCAAAGCGGCCGTTGCCCGAACGGCCATGCAACGGGCTTGGAGCTAAACGGATGATCGGCCTTTAAGTTGCCATGGTAGCTGAGCATAGATGTTTGGTTATTCCACACCATGCCAAATGCAGAGGGTTTGCCGGTGGTTCGCCGCTGCCCGGTCACTTTATCAGTCACCCGAATCGCTTCTTTTTCAACATAGCGGATTTGCGGAAGGTAAGAGCAGAAATAGATACCGGCCGGGATAACGAAAAATGCCAGCACACACATCAACACATGATTTATAATTAGCCTTTTGGTTTTTAGCTTATTCTTCCCGGTTTTATGCTCTCGCCACCAAAGGTATGCCAGCACTGCCAGTATTCCAAAAGCGATATAAAAACCAATCCACTTTGAGCCGCAGGCAAGGCCAAACATAACGCCCGACCACCAAAGCGGGGTAAATTTTTGCTTAACCGATAGTTCGGCATTCTTTAATTTATCGGCATAAACTGCCAGAAAATAGAATGTGAGGATGATAAACAGCACCGGATATGAGTCAATCGTTGCGATGCGGGTGAGCGAGAAATGCATGAAGTCAAAGGCGAAAAGCGAAGCGGCAACGAGCGCCAGCCAATCTTTTTTAAATAGTTGACGAGCGAGGAGAAAGAGCGCCGGAATCATTAGCACGCCGGCCAGAGTGCCCATAAAGCGCCAGCCGAACGGCACCATGCCGAATAGCCAAATGCCGAATGCGATGAATACTTTGCCCAGCGGCGGGTGAGTATTCTCGAATATTGGTTGCTTATGAAGAATCTCAAATGCGGTGCGCACATGATAACATTCGTCAAAATATGTGCTGTTGCTCACATTGCTCTCGTAAACAGCGTATTTCTGCTCGTCCACAACCTGCGGAACGGTGGAATGTGCAATCGGAATTAAATTCTTATTCTTATCATAAACGGCGATTTCGTTAAGCATCACCTGGTGCACCTTGCCGTCCTGCGAGTCGACATAATGCGGATTTGTGCCCTCTTTCATCGAGTGGTTTGCCACGCGAATATAGCGAGCGCCTGTATTGATATCCGAGGTGCGCCACTTAAACTGATTCCAGGCATCATGGCCGACACGGGTTTTCTCGGTCCAATTTACCCCATCGAGCGAGGTTGAAATCGCGTAGTTATAGTAGACTATTGTCGGGCCGTCGCCATCTTTTTCAACATAATATCGCCCTTGCGCACGGCCGATAAATAGGTTGATGCGCGAAATTTCATGCTCGCGCCCAAGGTCGAGCACCACCGAATCGCCCTCTTGGTTTTGCCAGTAGGTTTGGGGCACATGCAGCGAGCCGAGATTCCAAAACGCCGCGAAGGCATAGCCGATGGTGAGGATGGCAAGCGCAACCCACGGCGCCCATTTCGATTTGAGAATGTTCATTTTTTCCTCCAATTTTTTAGCACACGGATTCGCTTCGCGAATACACGGATCGCCTACGGCGATGACGGATTAACACAGATGTTTTTAACGCTGCGCGTTAAAAACGAAAATCTGTGAAAATCTGTTTAATCTGTGTGTTGCCGTAGGCAACCTGTGTGCTAATTTTTTTTAATCATTTTATAAGTTACAAATAAACTATAAACCAGTGTTAACACAAAAACATACGAAAATTGCGTTTCAGTGCCTCTTGCTATCGAATAGAACCCTTTCCACATTTCATCATTGCCGCCATAGAAGAAAGAAGCGCCGGCTTTTAGGCAATTTGCGAAAATCGAAATCGAGAGCGCGGGGATAATTGGCATAAGCCAGCGATTTGGCATTGAGGCATAGGCTAAATAAAACATAATCAGCGCGGGGTAGGAATAGCGCTCGTGCATTTGCGGCATTAGGCAGAAGAGGGCGAGCATACCGATTCCGCCGAGGAGGAATAAGTTAGAAGTTAGAGGTGAGGAGTTAGGAGCACCTTTTTTCGAGGATTTTGGTGCTGATTTATGGAAAACCCAGGCGGTTGCGAAGGTGATGATAGCAGGGATTAGCACTTTATAGAAGTTCCAGAAAGGCTT
>WRBX01000080.1 GCA_009784335.1 Oscillospiraceae bacterium | reverse complement strand
TTACACTTATGGCGATGAGATTATTGCAATAACCAAGCTGCATGAGCCGGCGCCTGCCAAGTTTCGCGGCGATTTTGATACTCGAATTTTCTGCCTATCGCGCGGCCTGCGGTTTATTCAAAATACAAAGGGCGATATGATTTCGTTTATCGGCAATGAGAATAGAATATCAATCGGCAGGCTTGCGTTTAATGTGCGAAAAAGCATGTGGAATTCGGCGAAAAACCTGCTTCCGCCTAATGAGGCGGCGCTTGCACAGGGCATTATGATCGGCGATAAATCGGCGTTCACCGATGAAATGCGCGATAATTTCAAAGCCAGCGGAATGGCGCATCTCACGGCGCTTTCTGGGATTCATATCAATATTATCAGCATGGTGCTTTTTTATATTATCGTCGCGGCGTCGCGAAAAAGGGTGCTCCTAAATATCTTCATGGCAATCGGGATTATCGCTTTCTACATAATCGTTGGCTATACTCCATCAATCTTGCGCGCAGTGATTATGGCGCTCTTGGCAATTGCCGGCAATTTTATCTGGCGGCGAAGTGATGCGCTCAACGCGCTGGGGCTTTCGGCGCTGCTAATCTTGCTATTCGTCCCCTATGCTCTATTCGATGTTGCCTTCCAGCTTTCATTTATGGCGGTTCTCGGCATGGCGATTTTTCTTAAGCCGCTTAATATCGAAATTATCAAAAAGTCAAAATTAACGCTGATTTTACCGACTGTTTCAGTGCTTTTAACTACCTCGATAATAACCGCATATGCTTTTAACATTGTTAACTTCACTGCAATTTGGGCAAATATTTTCGTCTTTCCGCTTTTTACTTTTGGTCTGTTTGGCAGCTATCTAATGAGCATTTTGGATGCCATTTGGCAGCCGTTGGGCGTTTTTGCATCCCACAGCGTCTATGCAGCGCTATTTCTGATGAATAAAATTATTGACATTTCTGCTCACTATGCTAGTGTTTATTTAAGAGTGAGCTCGCCGGGTTATATTGAAGTGGCGATTTACTCAGCATTTTTGTATTTAGTTTATCAAATTGAAGTGGCGGTGATTAAAAAATGGTTAGAAAGGCCTTCCTGGGATTTGCGATAGCGGCGACTTTGTTTTTCGCCGGTAATATGATTTATAATTTCGCTCCCACGAGCGCGATTGAGGTGCAGTTTATTAATATCGGGCAAGGCGATGCATCGCTGATAAAAACTGCCGGCGGCCGCACTTTTTTGATTGATAGCGGCAATGATGATGCGCGCGGAAATGCCGATGCTTCGATTGTGACATATCTGCGTAACCAGCGGGTTACCACGGTGGATGTCGCCACAATTTCGCATTACGATTTGGATCATGCCGGCGGAATGCGCTATATCGGCTATTATTTCTCGCCGCGCCTGCTGATTTTGCCACGAGTTCGCACCGATGAGGAGCAGGAAGTCCACGATGATATAATTCAAAATCTTTCATATCAAACCAAGGTGGTTTATGCCAAAGAGGGCGATAGGCTGGAAATAGGCGATAATCTCAAGGCCGAGGTGCTTTGGTGGAATGCCAATGGCAAGGATAATAATGAGCGATCTATTGTGATGCAGGCGACAGCTTTTGCCGATAAATACTTATATACTGGCGATATTGGAGAGAGCACCGAGGCGGGAATTTTAGGTAGGATTGATAGCAGCAGGCTGATTTCAAATGTGGTAAAGGTGCCGCATCATGGCTCGAAATATTCGAGTTCGCCGGAGTTTTTCAATGCGGTTCATCCGGTTTATTCGGTGATTAGTGTGGGCAAAAATAGCTATGGCCACCCCACCGATGAGGCGATGGACAGCATCATCGGCAGTGGCTCCAAGCTACTTCGTACTGATTTGGATGGCACGATTATTTTTAGATCAAACGAAGTGGGGCTAAAAAGGCAATGAGTGAGCTAGTAGTGATTACCAAAGCGAAAGATTTATGCTCTTACATATTAATTGTAACTGAAAAATCGCCCAAAAGATTTCGGTGGACATTGGTTTCAAGAATGCAGAATTTAGCGCTTGATATAATTGAAAAGATATATGGAGCGAATGAGGTTTTTGGTGAATATAATAAGCGGTTGAATTTGCAGCATGAGGCATTAACTGCTACTAAACTTTTAGGCTATATTGCGATGCTTTCTTTTGAGCAAGGTGCGATTTTGCAAAAACAATTCGAGCAAATCACAAAAAAGGTATCAGATGTTCAAAACTTGCTTGGCGCATGGATAAAAAGCGACCGAACGAGATTTTGCAGTTGATATAGGGAATGGGTTGAAAAAAACTTTGTTGGTTCTCGTGGCTCTCTTCGCGCGGTAAGAACGATAACAATGCGGCGAAAGTGAGGAACAAAGGCGGCATCAATCGCAACGGCAACAATGTAGATAACGATAAAGGCGGTCACTCGCCGGATTTACCATAAATGCCCGAAGCTTTTGCGCAAGTGCGCAAGGCCTGCGCGTATGGTAAAGGAACTTGTTTCCTGAGTTAATTACGGAATGAGCTGGAATTTGCTCGAATATTTCATTGGTTTTGCGGACTTTTTCATTCGAATTTCGCAAATTTGCCGGGAGGAATGGGGATTGCACTTCCTTCCGGCTCAATGATGAATCTTACAAAAAAAACGAATTGTTTGACAAAACAAAATAAAAGTGCTATTATATTAACATTGAAAGGGGAATAAAATTATGGAAGGAATTAAAGTATTTACTCCAACGGCGGAGGAATATGAAAAGTATTATTCATGCAAGAATGAGGTTGGGAACGGTTGGTTCTCGTGGCTCTCTTCGCGCGGTAAGAGCGATAACCATGCGGCGGGAGTGAGGCACGTAGGCGGCATCTCTCGCAACGGCGGCAATGTAGGTGGCGGTGGAGGCGGTCACTCGCCGGCTTTAAAACTAAATCGGAACTCTGAAATCTTCAAATCTTTAGCCGCAAACTGTGAACTCGCAGAAGGTAATGTTATCTTGCTGGGCCAGAAACATGATTTAAGCAAAGATTGGGGCAAAGGCGAGTGTGATATTCCGTGGGCGATGAAACAACATCACGGCAAAGAGGTAGAATACTGGGTTGAACTTGCGGGCAAAGATGATGTTATAATCCGCCCGACTCTCCCGATTGCATTTGCCTGCCTTTATAAAAGCGGCGTTTTCGGCAAGGGTGAATGCACGGCCGACAAGGTGAATAAATGGATGGAAGAGGAATTTGTGCGGGCGATAGAGGGGCTAAGCAAGGGAAAAACCAAGGCGTCAGAGAGAGGCCCTCTTAGCAAAGAGGAAATCGAAGCAAATATCAGAAAGGTTTATGGTAAGAATAATAAATCTTTGACGATAGGCGAAATAGAAGAAGCTGCCGATATGATTCATGATAATCTTGATGTTTTAGATGAAATAAAGGCAATCAAGAGCCCTGAATTTAATGGAATTGGCATTCGTGAAAGGCAAAAAAGAATTTATGAGGCTCAAAAAGCATTAGATACAAAGATTGGTGTGTTAGACGAAAGAAGGAAGAATATTCAAAGTATTCTTCAGAAGAAATAGGAGCAGCACTTGCCGGAAGATTTGTTCTCGTTTGAAAATCTATATAAAGCGCATTTGGCAGCTAGGCGAGGCAAGCGGCATAAAAAAGATGTTATCGCATTTGAGATGGATTTAGCGCATTCGATATGGAATTTGAAGAATAGGATAGATTCGGGCAGATATAAAATACATAATTATAATACATTTAATGTTTATGAGCCTAAAAAGAGAGAGATTCAGGCGGTAAAATATTCACATCGGGTTGTGATGCATTGTTTATGCGATAATTATTTAACTCCGCTTTTGGAAAAGAGATTAATATATGATAATGCGGCCTGCCGGAAAGGGAAAGGGACGCATTTTTCTTTGAGAAGGCTAAAAAAGTTTTTTTGCGAGCACTATAAGCAATATGGCAATGAAGGGTATATTTTAAAGATGGATATTTGCAAATATTTTCCGTCGATCAATCATGAGATTTTGATTGGAAAGCTTCGGAAGATCATTGAAGATGAAGGCATTTTGGAAATGATGGAGATGATAATTAGTAGCTGGAACGGGGAAGAGGGCAAGGGCTTGCCGATGGGCAATCAAACATCGCAATGGTTTGCATTATATTATTTAGATGAGGTTGATAGGCTGATTAAGGAAAAACTTGCAATAAAATATTATGTGCGATATATGGATGATATGGTGATAATTCATCATGATAGGGGCTATTTGAAAGAAATTTTGAGGCAAGTTCGGCTATTGTGTAGAAATTTGAAATTGGAACTGAATGCGAAAACGCAGATTTCACCTATAAAAAATGG
>WRBX01000079.1 GCA_009784335.1 Oscillospiraceae bacterium | reverse complement strand
TGGCGGAGAGCATGAGATTCGAACTCACGGTGGGGGATGAACCCCACACACGCTTTCCAAGCGTGCACCTTAAACCACTCGGACAACTCTCCTCGTCGCAATCCACTTCGCTGCAACTATTCCGCGCAAGCGCGAAATTAGCGTTGCGACGCTCCGTGATTGCTCCTCTTCCGAGAAAAATATCGTTCGCTTCGCTCACTAACAATTTTTCTCGGTGGGGCGAACTTCGTTCGCCCATCACTCTCAAGCTTACCCAAATCGAATTTTATTTGCAAGTTTTGGATTTTTATGAATATATATTGAATATGGACAAATTATTTTTAGCGGATGCGCACTCAGACACCATTTCGCGTCTGCACAAAAAGGGCGAGGAACTCTATCAAAATAGCGGGCATATCGACCTTCGGCGCGCGCAAGCGGTGAATCTTGCGTTGCAATTTTTCGCCGTGTGGGTGCCGCCCGGTTGCAAAACGCCTTTCAAGCATGCCGGCGAGATGATTAAAACTTTCCACGATCAATGCTCGAAAAACATGGAGTTGGTGGCGAAAATTCGCGCGTCATGGGATTTCGACGAGGGCAAAATGGGCGCGTTTCTCACCCTCGAGGGCGGCGGCGTTTTGGAAGGCAAACTCTCGAATTTGGATGAGTTTTATAATATGGGCGTGCGCCTGTTGACTTTATGCTGGAATGGCGAGAACGAGCTGGGCTTTGGCGAGATGGATTTGCCTTTTGATTTTAAGCGGGAAAAGATTACAATTTTGCGGAAAAAGGAAAAAACAAAAAGGATTTTTCGCAGGAAACTTATCCAAAGTTATTCACTATTTAAGCTTCACCATTCACTGGGCTTAAAAAATTTCGGCATTAAAGTGGTGCAAAAAATGGAAGATTTGGGCATGCTCATAGATGTTTCTCATCTTTCCGAAGACGGTTTTTGGGATGTTGTGAAGCACACAAAAAAAGGGACACCGATTTTCGCCACGCACTCAAATTGCAAAGCAATCTGCAACCACCCGCGCAATCTAACCGACGAGCAGATTAAGATTATTATCGAAAGAAATGGCTTTATAGGCCTGAATGTATATCCACCGTTTTTGGGCGGCGACGATATCAGCCTAATCGCCGAGCACGCCGCGCATATTATCAGCCTCGGGGGCGAAGATTGCCTCGGTCTCGGCCTTGATTTCGACGGCGTGGATAAGCTGCCCAAAAGCATCCATGGAATCGAAAACGCCCCCATCATCATCGAAAAACTAAGCCAGCATTTCGACGAAAATCTCCTCCGCAAAATCCTAAGCGAAAATCTGATTGGCAAGATGAAATAAAAAGCGAACCCCTCCGCTTCGCTTCGCTCAGCACCTCCCCTTAACAGGGGAGGCATTTTTTACCCATTTCTAACCACTAAATGCTAAAAACTAAATGCTATTATCAAAACATTGACAACTCTCCCTACATAGCAATACTATCAAAACATACTAAAACAAAGGGGTAGATAAAAATGCCGGAAAATATTAAATTCACTATATCGGGCACCGATGATAAGCAAAAAGCGCTCGACCTTGCGATGAGCAATATCAAAAAAGCCTATGGCGATGGCAGCGTTATGAAACTTGGGCAAAATGCCACATTAAATGTTGAAAGCATTCCAACCGGCTCGCTTAGCCTTGATGTCGCGTTGGGCATAGGCGGCGTGCCCCGAGGGCGCGTTACCGAGATTTTCGGGCCTGAAAGTTCGGGCAAAACCACTCTTGCACTACATATCGTTGCCGAGGCTCAAAAAGCCGGCGGTATGGCGGCATTTATCGATGCCGAGCACGCGCTCGACCCGCAATATGCAAGAGCGCTGGGCGTTAATATCGAAGAATTAATTGTTTCGCAGCCGGATACAGGCGAGCAAGCGCTGGAAATCGCCGAGCTGCTTTGCCGTTCGTCTGCCATTGATGTGATTGTTATCGATTCGGTTGCCGCGCTCGTGCCGAAAGCCGAAATCGAGGGCGAAATGGGCGATTCGCATATGGGCTTGCACGCGCGCCTAATGAGCCAAGCGCTTAGAAAACTTGCCGGCGTAATCAATAAAACCGGCACGGTGGCAATTCTTCTAAACCAACTTCGCGAGAAAATCGGCGTTGTTTACGGCAATCCGGAAGTTACCACCGGCGGCCGCGCACTGAAATTCTATGCATCGGTTCGCTTGGAAGTGCGCCGCAAGGAAATAATAAAAGATGGCGACAAGATGATTGGCAGCCGCACCAGCGTTAAGGTTGTAAAAAACAAGGTTGCTCCGCCGTTTAAAGTTGCCGAGTTTGATATTATGTATGGCGAGGGCATCTCCAAAATGGGCAACATCATCGACATGGCGGTGACTCTCGACATTATCCAAAAAAGCGGCTCATGGTTTAGCTATGGCGAAATCAAGCTGGGCCAAGGTAAAGATTCGGTTAAAAAATATATGGAAGAAAATCCGAAATTTGCAACTGAGGTTGAAGAAAAAGTGCGAGCGCAAATTGGCGGTGCAAAACCCGTTGAAGCGCCGATTGAGGAAAAAGTGTTGGTGGATGCAGAGTAGTACATAGAAAGGAATGATATTGTGAAAAAAATTCTAAGTTTACTATTGGTAATCGGTCTGGCGTTTTCGCTTGCCGCTTGTGGCGGCGGCGAAGGAGTCGATGAGGATTACCGCAACAACGGCATTTTTGAGCCGATTAACGGACAGTGGCCTGAGCATAGCGACCAAGGCGGGCAACTTCCACGACCAAAAGCCGGCACCATAGGCAATGTAGCTTTCGACACGGAAGACCCCAGAGCCCTTTCAATCAAAATGAATTGGACTCGTGATGAGGCAATCGCCTACGCCGAGGAAGCGCGCGATGGCAGATGCTTTGACCAAGATGTTAAAGAAACATTCGCCGGCAAATCCAAGCTAATTTTCGAAGGCACGAATGGCATTAATTATTTTTTGCGAGTTTCAACCGATGAGATTTATGTAATTAAACAATAAGGAGATATAAATGAGAAAAATTTATTCACTATTATTGGTAACAATAATGGCCGTTTCGCTTTCAGCATGCGGCGGCAATTCATCAGGCGGCAATACCCTTGCAATTCTTGATTGGATGAAAGAAGGCACTTACCACTTCAAGTATCAAGCCGAAATGGAAGTCGAAGGCGAAATAATAGCAACCAAGGGGTGGATGGCTTCCAACGGAAAAGCTATCGCAAGCCAATCAGAGTATGTTATGGATGGCGAAACCATGATCATGCGCTTGCTTGAAAAAGATGATATGCTCTATATAATTAACGATGTCGCCAAAACTATCACTAAATTCTCATCTGATTTGGGCGACACAAGCCAAGATGTCCGCGATTTTTCTAATATGGAATTTGTTAAATCCGGCACCGCACATTTAAAAGGTAAATCTTATGCTTACGATGAATATATAGAAGATGGTTCTGTTGTTCGCTTCTATAAGGAAGGCAATAATCTCTACGCAATTGAAACTATTAGCCCCGAAGTAACTACGCTGATGATTATTGATTCTTATAGCAAAAACGCCCCGGCCGGCTCGTTCGATTTACCAAGCGGGTATAGTGAGTTTAGTTTTTAGTTAGAAATTTGGAGTGAGAAGCTATGCATCCTGAAAGCACAGTTAAGCATAAGAGTTTCGAATTTGCAAAAAGAATCGTGCATCTTTATAAATTTCTACAAGAAGACAAAAAAGAATATGTATTATCGAAGCAACTTTTGCGCTCCGGAACCAGCATTGGTGCCAACATTGCGAAGCAGAATGCGGCATAAGCAAAAGGGATTTTGTGGCAAAAATGTATATTTCATATAAAGAAACCGCAGAAACAAAATACTGGCTTAAGCTACTTCATGAGTGTAATTACTTAGCCAAAAAACAATTTGAATCCATTTATAGCGATTGTGTTGAATTACAAAAAATGCTTTCTTCGATAACAAAAACTTCTAATTCCTCACTTCGCACTTCTAATTAAAACTATGAAACGACCAAAAGATTTATCCTACGCAAAATGGCTGGCGCAGTATTATTTATCGTTCCGCATGCACTCGCGCGCGGAACTTTTTGCTAAGCTGCAAAAAAAAGAAGTGCCTGTTGCATATATAATTGAAGCGCTGGATTGGTGCGACGAACATGGTTATATCGACGATTTAGATTATGCCAAGCGATATATAAAAGATGCAGTCGCCCTTAAAAAACGCGGCAAATCGCGAATTATGAGCGAACTCTATGCTAAAAAAATTAAAAAAGATATAATCGAGCAAGCATTTTTCGAAGTTGAGGATTCGCTTGATTTCGACGATGCCCTCGCCCGCGCCTTTGA
>WRBX01000078.1 GCA_009784335.1 Oscillospiraceae bacterium | reverse complement strand
GGCGAGCGCACTATTGACGGCGAGATAAATGTGGATATAACTCCGGAATATGCTTCAAAATTAGGCGCAGCTTTAGGAAATTTATTTGGCAAAGGGGGCGGGCGAATCGCCGTTGGTTATGGCTCTGCGCCTGCGCTGATTATGCTTAAAAATTCACTTGTTTCCGGCATTATTTCAAGCGGCTGCGATGTGCTGGATATTAATCCAACCACCCTTCCGATAACCCGCAATGCCACGATGTTTTATTCCTGCTCAGCTGGAATCTACCTCGCGGGCGTAGGGGTCGCCGTCCCGGGCGCCCCGTCGAAAATCGTCGCTCATATCCTCGACGGCAACGGTCTTGATTGCTTGCCATCGCGCGAGAGGGCGCTTGAACAGCTTTTCGTTCGCAATGATTTCGCCCGTATCAATCCGCAAAACCTTGGTAAAATCACGGAGATTAAGGATTATAATATGTTCTATATCCACCAAATCAAAGGGCAGGCTGATATGGATATCAATATAACTTCCGCCGAACCGGTAGTGGCAAATGTCGGCAAAACCGTGTTGCAAAACATGGGTGTGAATATTTATAATATTATTTCCTCGCGCAATATAGGATTTGAGATTGACGAGGCCGGCGAGATTGCAACGATTATTGATGAGAAGAGCAAAAAGCTCACCGAATACGAAAAGTTTTATCTCATGATTGATATTTTGGGGCAGACTGAGAACAAAATCGTGCTGCCGCTTAGTGCGCCAATGGCGCTTAGAAATAAAGCACGGCAAATGGGATTTAAGATAATAGATAGCAAAACAAGTGATGCCGATATGCTTCACACGCTGCACAAAAATGGGCTGACATATCAATATGGCTTGATGTTTGATGGTGTGTTTCTCACTTCGCAAGTGTGCCAGTATTTCAGCCGAACAGGGCGAAAGTTAACCGATTATATTAAAAAAATTCCGCCGGTTTATGTGGCGAGCAAGGAAATCGAAGTGCCGATTTCGATTAAAGGCGAGATAGTGCAAAAACTATCCCGGCAGGAAAAAGAAGCTGACTTAACGCAAGGAGTGAAAATCGACAAGGGCAATTCTTGGGTGATGGTTGTGCCGCATAAAAAACGCGCCTCGGTGGTGATTACAGCCGAAGGCGCGGATATGGAAGCGGCGGAGGAGCTCATAGCAGAGTATGGCGATAAAATCTTTTAGCACACAGATTCGCTACGCGAATACACAGGTGGCTAGCCACAACAGATTTACACAGATTTTGTTTTTGTAGCGGCGGCATTCTGCCGCCACACTTCGAAGTGCATACCCCGGCATCGTAGGGGAGACTATTAGTCGCCCGTTCTTCGAAGGCATTACATTCAAAAATACCTCCCCTGTTAAGGGGAGGTGGCCCAACACTAGCCGAAGGCAAGTGTGGGGACGGAGGGGTTCGCTTGTTAAAGTTTCACTTTTTCTATTTCTGGTGCCACTGGATTTTGCGAATCTAGGTTGTTGATTTTTCCCCTAACGCTTAGCATTTCCTTAGATTTCTGCTGAATGTATGGGTCTTCTGATTTCTCTGCTAGGGTTTCCCAAATGATATCGTCAACATTTTCAATCTTTAGCAACTCTTCAAATTCTTCTTTATATTTCCAATCGCCTTTGAGTGCTGTCAAAGCACAAGCAGTTATCGTATAATTCCTATCAACAATTGCCTTGTTGCTTTTAATTTCGTCATCAATTAATGAAGTTTCAATTGAACTGTATGCTAATATGCGTTTAATGTATTCCCAATAATTGAGATCATTGATTTTTGGTGGTGCGCTTTTAGCATATTTGCACAAAAACTCTTGACTAACATTTTTTATTGCTTTTTCAAATACTTTATAATCAGTTCCATTAATAACCAGCCATTCATAAGGCTCCCTATTATCCTCTGAACCAAGATTGAAAATGCCCTGATTCGCTGCAGTTTGCAGGCCAGGATGCTTGCCATTAATTGCTCTATCTTGCAAGAATGCTTGGTCTGTAATTTTTCTAAGTGAATATGCACAAACCTCGAGTGATTCATCATTATCAGCAAGATATTTAAAGTACTCTTGATTTTCATAATCTTCGGAATTCATAGCAATAACTAATTCATATCGATTATATGCCAAGCGCTTGCTAGTGTCTTTCAACCGCTCGCGCAAATACTCTTGATCCGTGATTCGCTTAATTGCATCTGAAACTTTCATGCCAACCCAACTATTCTCAACAATCCATTTGAGAGTGTCTTGATTTTCTTTAATACTTGGATCAAGGCGCTCAACTGCAATAATGTCATTGGAAGCCAATTCTCTCTTTGCAACTTCTCTACAATATGCTTGATCTTCTTCTAATTTCGTTACAAAAGCCTCTAACTGTTTCATAAAATCATCCATAAAAAATCCCCTTTCGGGGGCGCAAAACTATTCTCTCCCCCTATAATGAAAGTATAGTAGCATAGAATTGATATTTTGTCAACAATTTTTCAAAAAAAGGAGAACCCCGAACCCCTCCGCCTCGTTACACTCGGCACCTCCCCTTAACAGGGGAGGCCTTTTAAACTTAAACCAAAATCCGTGGGCATCCGCCCCACACTTGCAGGCATTAAGTATTTCAAGAAAACAAAAGCATGGTGCAAGTGTGGGGTCCGCATCATCCGCGTTCCATTTTTTATTTATTCTGATATTCCAGTGCCCGTGCAATTGCGCCGGCTTGGTTTACGATTTGCCGAAGGTCTTCGAGCATGCTTGTGAAAATCCAGCTAACTTTGCGCTCGGATATGCTATCGGTGGAGCGGGCAAGATGGTTTTCGCGATAGCCTGTCACCTCGGCATACATATCTCGTTGCGCCTCTTGAATGCACTCAACAACTTCCTCGTTATAAATCCCCGCGGCGAAGCTACTCAGCGCTAGAGCGAGATTTTCCTCAACATTTTCGGCCACCAATCTAATTTCGTTGAATGCCTCATCGGAAAAAACCAATTCTTTTTTAACGCGAATCTCGGCGAATTCCGAGATGTTTTCGGCGTGGTCGCCAACGCGCTCAACAAAACTCACCACTTGATAAAGGGCGCCGATCATCTCGCGGTCGAGCTCGTTTAAATCCATAATACTTATTTTCACAAGAGTTTTAGTTATCTCGTTTTCAAGGAAGTTGATTACTTCTTCATTAATCTCAATCTCAGGGATTAAATCCACTCTTTTTTCTTTAAAAGATTTCATCGCCAAGCGGTAATTTTTAAGCGAAAGATTTGCCATTCGTTCCACTTCTTGCCAAACTTCGCCCGCTGCAACGGCAGGATTTCGTAATGATTTAGATTCAATATATAGAAGGCGAGCTTCTTCGCGCGGCTTATCCTCGCCGCGGATTATTTTGCGCGCCAGCCATATTAGCCCATTTGCGAAAGGTAGCAGCACCAAGGTAGTCGTAACGCTAAACAGCATATGCAAAGCTGCGATTTGCTTTGCGGCATCGTCTTTGATAATTCTCTCTAACAGGCCGACAAAATCAAATGGCAGCAGTACGATTATAGTGAAAATGCTTGCGCCTATCACATTAAATAGCAAGTGCACAATTGCGGTGCGTTTGGCAGCTTTTGTGCCGCCCAGTGATGCGATTATGGCAGTCAGGCAAGTGCCGACATTAGTTCCGAAAAGAATAAAAACACCTGTGCGCAAATCAAGAACCCCGGCCAAAGCCATGGCAACAAGTATGCCCGTTACCGCCGAGGAACTTTGGAGAACGGCAGTTAGCAGTATTCCGGCTAAAAGCCCAATTATCGGGATTTGCGCTTGCTGAATGAGGGATACAAATTCGGTGCTGTCCTTTAACGGGCTCATGGCATCGCTCATTAAATTGAGACCCATGAACAAAATTCCGATGCCGATAATAACTTGCGCAATGCTGCGAGTTTTTTTCTTTTTTGCTACCATCATTATAACAACGCCGGCGAAAGCTATAATCGGTGCAAATATCGAAATTTTGAAAGAAAACATTATGCTTGAAAAAGTCGTGCCGATATTTGCGCCCATCACAACGCCGACAGCTTGCGAAAGCTTCATAAGCCCTGCATTAACAAAGCCGACTGTCATAACAGTCGTCGCCGTTGAGCTTTGAATCACGGCGGTTATCGCTGTGCCTGCAAGCACTGCCATAATGCGATTTTGAGTTAGCTTTTCAAGCCAGCGGCGCAATTTATTCCCCGCGGTTTTTTGCAACCCATCGCTCATTAGATGCATGCCGTATAGGAAAAGACCGAGCCCGCCTATTAATATTAAAGATATCTGTAACCAATCCATTTTTTGTCTCCTCAAATACATAATACATGATTTTATTAAAAAGTCAAAAAGCAGTTT
>WRBX01000077.1 GCA_009784335.1 Oscillospiraceae bacterium | reverse complement strand
GGGTAAGCTAGAATCTTTTTTTTCAATGAAAAACTCCAAATAAAGATTTGCGAAGCAAATCTACTGCTTATATCTCGCCACTAAAAGCGGGGCGGAGCGTTTTCGAACGGAAGTAAAGGAGGAGAAAAAGGCGAAGCTTTTTCGGGGGACATGCAGTGAGGAAATGCTCCGCCCCGCTTACTCTCTACTTCCACATAACATGTATCTCATCCGGGTCCAACCGCATCCCCACCACATTCCCCACCTCAACCGCATCCGTCGAATGCACCATCCACTCGAAGCCATCTTCGCCCTCAATAATTATCTCATAGTGAACACCCTTAAATATAATACTTTTTACTATGCCCGTCCACTGCCCCCTGAATCCTGAATCCTGAATCCCGATTTGTATATCCTCGGGGCGCACCACCACATCAACAGGTTCGCCCTCGCCGAATCCGCTATCCACGCATTCAAACGCATGCCCGGCAAAGGCCACCCGCTTATCGCAAATCATCACGGCATCCACAATATTGCTCTCGCCGATAAAATCCGCCACAAAGGCATTCTCCGGCTCGTTATATATATCTATCGGCGCGCCCATCTGCTGAATCACACCTTTATCCAAAATAGCGATTGTGTCGCTCATAGTCAGCGCTTCCTCTTGATCATGGGTGACATAAACGAAAGTGATGCCCAGCTTCTGCTGGATATTTTTCAGTTCAATCTGCATCTCCTTGCGCATTTTTAGGTCGAGAGCGCCCAAAGGCTCATCAAGCAGCAGCACCTCAGGGTCCACCGCCAGCGCCCGTGCAATCGCCACCCGCTGCTGTTGCCCGCCCGAAAGAGAGGCCACATCCCGCTTTTCATAGCCTTTAAGCCCCACCACCGCCAGCATCTCGCGTACTTTTTTCGCAAGCTTCTTGTCGTCCATCTTGCGCACACGCAGACCAAACGCAACATTTTCAAAAACATTCATATTGGGGAAAAGCGCATATTTTTGAAAAACCGTGTTCATCTTGCGCTTATTGGGCGGCACATCGTTGATTTTCTTGCCGTCAAAAAAAACATCGCCGCCGGTGGGATTTTCAAACCCGCCGATTATGCGAAGGATAGTAGTTTTGCCGCAACCCGAAGGCCCCAGCAATGTAAAAAACTCGTTTTTATTGATAGACAGCGACACATTATGCAGCACATTTTCCTCGCCATCGAATGTTTTGGTGACACCCTCAAAACGAATAACTTCTTTTTCCATGGCACAATAATAACAAGCACATAAAAATATGCAAGTTTTGAAAAACTCAAAGAAATTTCGCCTTTTTAATTTCGCTTGCTGCGGCGCTTGTCTTTCAGCCAAAAAAACCTTGGGCGCGTTTCAATATCGGTTTTGGAATTATAATATGTTCCCAGAAAATCTTTGCCGTAAAAAGGAATAATCGGGGCAAGAAACGGCACGCCGAAACTCTTGTGAAATGCCAAAACAAGAAGCAAAAAGGAAAGCCCGCCGGCAACTCCCCAAAAACCGAAAAAGCCGGCAAGAATAATTAAAATCGGCTGAAATATGCGAAACGGGTGCGCGATAGTGAAGTCAGACGGAGTGAAGCTCATAAGCAAGCTTAGCGTGGCGATAATCAGCGTGAAAATGCTGAGAATTCCGCCTGAAATTATCGCATCGCCCAAAATAACACCGGCTGCAATACCTATCGCTCCGCCAACATCTCGCGGAACTCGCAACAGGCCCTCGCGCAAAAGCTCAATGATAAACACGGCGAGCAGCGCTTCAATCATGGGCGAAAACGGCACATTTTGCCTAAGGTCGTGCACCAGCTCCAAATTAAACGGCGTGAAATATTGCAGCTTAAATGTTACTGCCGCAACATAAAGCGGCATCAAAAGCACCATGGCAAATAGCGATATATAGCGGATTATCTTGGAATATGTGCCGAAAAATTTATTATCGTAATAGTCATCCGAGGACGCGAAATATTCAACCAACACCTTAGGGCAAACCAGCGCCAGGCCGCTCCCCTCCACCAAAAGCACCACTTTTCCCTCTAATATTGCGCCCGCAGCCGTGTCGCTCCGCTCAATCACGCCCAGCTGAGGAAACACCTGAAATTTGCCCTTCGTAAGAAACTGCTGCAACTCACCGCTATCTAAAATGCCGTCGACATCTATATCGGCAATTCTCTTGCGAACTTCCGCCACAATATTATCATTAGCAACATCTTGCATATAAAACATTGAAACATTGGTCTTTGTGCGCCTGCCCACCTTGAAATTCTCGGTCTGCAAGCGATTATCTTTAATCCTGTATCGAAGCAGCGAAAGATTGATGCCCAAGCTTTCGTTTAGGCTATCCTTAGGCCCTCTGAGTGAAAACGAAATCTGCGGAGAAGAAACGCCCCTGTTTTCCACCCTTTTCGTGTCTACAACTATATATTCAGGCTCGTTAGACACAACAATCACAGCATGTCCGTTTAACACAAATTCCTCAATTTGATTAAAATCAGCTTGTGCTTCAATAGCGTCTATGCACAAAATTTTATTCATTATATTATCAAAAGTTTTATCTTCTTTGGTCTCGACCAGCGGGCGAATCAAAAAATCCGCCATAAAATTGCGGTCGACAATTTGGGGCACAAAAAGCACGCTTATATCGTATATTTTCCGTTCTTTAATCGAAACATTCTTTTCTAAAAGCGAGGCGACAAAATCATTCATAGTTTTATTATTTTGTCAATACTTTCACCGGAATATACCATTTTCTATTGACCTTGATTTTTAATGTGCTATTTTAAATTTAAGTTTAATTTCACTACTTTGCTTTTTAAGAATGTTTTAATCAACGCCTTCAAGGCAGTTGATTAATAAAAACATATGCTTTTTCCTTTGCTTTTTGTTTTACATTTAAATTTAAATTTAAAAGAAAAGGAAAACGCATTCTTTTTATCAAGCGCGCTTGGGGCGGCTTGAAAAAAGCTTGTGAAAAATAGAAAAGATAAAAATCAAAGGAGCAAATAATAATGAAAATATTTATAGATGCCGGGCATAACTATTCCGGCTTTAACACAGGGGCCGCGGGCAATGGCCTCAAAGAGCAAGATGTGACATGGGAAATCGCTAAGCTTTGCGGCGAAGTGCTGGCAAAAAGCGGCATTAAAATAAAGCTTTCAAGGCCGAATTTGAAAGACAATATCGGCACCGATAATTCCGGAAGCTTAGCCATGCGTTGCAAAATGGCCAACGATTGGGGCGCGGATTTCTTCGTCAGCATCCACTGCAATGCCGGCGGCGGCACAGGCACCGAATCGTTTTGCTACAAGGCAGGAACCACTGCTGAAAAGCTGGCAATCGCCGTGAATTCATCTGTTGTAAGCAAGCTGGGAACTAAGAACCGCGGAGTAAAAACAGCGGGCTTTTATGTGCTGCTAAACACTAAAATGCCGGCGATTCTTGTTGAAACTGCTTTTGTTGACAATGCAAACGATGCACTGCTGCTCAAAAATAATAAGGCGGAGTTCGCTCATGCAATCTCAGATGGAATCATGCAATTCGTAGGGGGCGGCGTCTCGGGCGCCCCGGCTGCGCAAACCCAACCCAGCGAAATCTCCGCCCAATCCGCCCTCCAAAAACTAACCGAAAAAGGGATAATCAACTCTCCCGATTATTGGGAGAAAGCGATTGATGTAGTCAAAAACCTTGACCAACTCTTTATTAAAGTAGCATCTGGCATTTAGGCATACATGGAAACTAAATGCTAAATGCTAAAAACTAAATGCTCACATTTGACATACTTCCTCACTTTATGTAATTTAAAATCATGAGGTGAACCAAATGAACGAACAAACTCAAAAAATTTCCACCGGCGATATTAACCGCGAGGTTGCACGCGTTATTTTAGACGATGTTTACGCCGCTTTGCGCGAGAAAGGCTATAATCCGGTTACCCAAATTGTTGGATATATAATGTCCGGCGATCCTTCTTATATCACCGGCCATAATAACGCCCGCGCCATGATTCGCAAGATAGAGCGCGATGAATTGCTGGAAGAGCTTGTGAAAAGTTACGCAGAGAAGAAGTAGGTTGTTATGAAAATAAAAATTCCGAGCGCAATCAAAACAATTGGATTTATCACTATCGCCATAGCTTTTTCTAAAGTGCTTGGCGTTTTTCGTGAGATTGTTTTTGCGAATTTTTATGGCACTTCCGCAGTCGCCGATGCATTTTCCGTTGCTGTTAAAATGCCCACCATGTTTTTTGATATTGCATTAGGCACCGCCGTCCTCTCTGCGTTTATACCGGTTTTCAGCGACATTCTTCACAAAGAAAGCAAAAAAAAGGCCTTAGAATTTGCAAATAATTTCTTAAATATTGTTTTTCTCCTTTCGGTTTTAGTTACAGTAATTGT
>WRBX01000076.1 GCA_009784335.1 Oscillospiraceae bacterium | reverse complement strand
GTAAACACAGATGGCTTAACTTCGGCTACCTCTGCCGCTTCAGCTTCCAGCCTCTCAATATCGGCCATCACAATCGCTTGCAATTTATCGGCCATGTCATCAGAAGTGCTATTTAGGCTAATTACAAGCTCGCTGGTCAAAATCTGCTTCACACTTTGGAGCATCTTGCGCTCGCCCATTGAAAGCCCTTTCATCTTTTCCTTAAGCATCAGAGTTTTGGCAACATACGCAATCTCAATCAGCTCGCCCGATTTGATTTTCTCCATGTTTTCGCGGTATCTCTTATTCCAATTAGAAGCAGTATCGGCCTCGGTCTCAATAAATTTCTGCAAAACTTCCTCGGCTATTTCCTTTGTTGAAACATCGCGAATTCCGATTTGGCTGGCATTATTAACAGGAATCATCACTTTCACATCGCCGATTGGCATTTTCAAGACATAGTAAAACTTCTTCTCATCCAAAAAATCCTTCTCCTCGATGGCCTCAACAACCCCGGCGCCGTGCATAGGATATACTAATCTATCACCTATATTATACATTTTTTCAGATCCTTCCGATTGTAGCATCGTCCCCTGATGCATGTGCCAGAAAAAACCTCTCATCTCTGACCACATTAAAAACTATAACACAAAGGAACATAAAAGTCAAGAATTTGCAAAAGAAATTTTGAATTTTTATTGGAGTTTTTTTCCTGCCTCTAAATCTTGACAAAACCGCATACACCGGTCATACTAAAAATATGAAGAAAATCTGTTTTTTTCTTTGCGCATGCCTTGCCTTTTCGGGATTTTCCGCTTGGGTTTTTTCGCCGTATGATAAATATAACCCCGAGGACCAAGCGATTTATAAAGAAATAGTTTTGAAAGCACTAAACGATAAATATAAAATCGATATCGGCGAAAATTTAATCGGGGAACCTACATATGCAGTAAAAGATAACCACGGGCACTTTGGTTCTTGGAAATCTGTAATCGAAGGTGAATATTGCATTTACATATACGGCGATTTGGCGATAGATGGGGAAGTAAAATCATATTACGGGATTTATGCGCTGTCGATGCAAAAGGTTATTGCTTGCGGGATAAAGTAGTTAGAAATTAGGAGTTAGAAGTTATGAGCTTTTCACTTCTAATTCCTAACTTCTAACTGCTAAAACATCCCTTCTTTAAGAGTTTTCAACTCTTCCGCATTAATAGCCGAAAAATAGAATTTGATTTTTGGTTCGGTGCCGGAAGGGCGGACGCAGATTTCGCTGCCGGATTCTAATTGAAGTGAAATAACATTGGCCGGGGCGGTTGCTTTTTTATAATCTATTATGCTGTCTATCTTAATTCCGCCGATATTTGTCGGCGGATTTGTGCGATATCCTTCCATAATTGCGTTTATTTCCTTTGCGCCGTCGAGCCCCTCTTTTGTTAAATCAATTGTTTCCTCTATTCGTGCACCATATTTGGCATAAATCTCATCGAGGTAATCCCAAAGGGTTTTGCCTCTATCTTTTTGGTCTTGCGCCATTTGGCAAATCAGCATGGCGGCAACAATGGCATCTTTATCGCGGCAATAATCGCCAACAAGGTAGCCAATAGATTCTTCCCATCCCATCACGAAATTATGGCTGTTCTTTTCCTCAAATTCAAGGATTTTCTCGGCGATATTCTTAAAACCTGTGTAAACATCAAAATATGCAACGCCATGCGCCTCGCAGATTTTTTTGGTAACACGGGAGGAAACGATTGTTGAAACCACCGCAGGGTCTGGCGGAAGGGTTACATTGGAAAGCACATATTCGGTGAGCAAAATGCCTACTTGATTGCCGTTTAGCTTTTTCATCTGCCCTCGCGAATTCCGCGCCATAACGCCCACTCTATCACTATCGGGATCGGTGGCGATAATTATGTCGCTTTGCGCCGTTGAAGCCGCTTCGATTGCCAACGCCCAGCATTCCTCTTTTTCAGGATTAGGATATGGAGCCGTCGGGAAATCGCCGTTAGGTTCGATTTGCTCTAAAACAAGGTTGATATTGCGAAAACCGTTTTGTTTTAGTGTTTCCCACACAGGCGTGAGGCCTGCGCCGTGAAGCGGGGTGTAGGTTATTGCCAAATCTCCGCCTTTGCGGATGGATTTCACCCACACTGCGTCCAAATAGGCATTATCAATATCCTCGCCGATTGTGTGAATGAAGTCCTGAATTCTGAATCCTGAATTCTGAATCCTAACATCGAATTCATCTATCTCGCTAATTGTTCTAAGCAGCACATCCGAAACCTTAGGCGGCATTTGCCCGCCATCTTCCCAATAACACTTATAGCCGTTATATTCCTTGGGATTATGGCTGGCGGTTATCATTATGCCGGCGATGGTGCTAAGGTGGCGAACGGTGAATGATAGTTGGGGGGTAGAACGGAGTTCCTCGTAGATATAAGCATTAATTCCATATCCTGCCAGCACTTTGGCACATTCCATTGCCAAAATATCTGAATTATTGCGGCTATCGAAAGCGATTGCCACGCCGCGCTCTTTGGCATAATCGCCCTCGGAAACAATAAACTCTGCCAAGCCCGCGGTTGCTTTGCGGATTGTGTATAGATTAATTCGATTGGTGCCGCCGCCCATTTTGCCGCGAAGGCCGGCTGTGCCAAACTCCAAATCCTGATGAAATCTATCCTCGATTTCAGCCTCGTTGCCCGCAATTCCTTCCAGCTCTTCTCTATATTCTGTTGCTTTTTCAAGCCATTTTTCATATCTCTCTTTATGCATTAAAATCACCTCAAAAAGAGGTTATCTAAAATAGATTACACTTGTCAAAAGATAATAAAAAAAGCAACCTCCTTCCCGCGAAGTTGAGAGGTTACTCACTTCAAAATAGATGCTTTCTTTTATCGTTTCGGAAAGAAATCTTTTCTTTTAGCTACATTTTTCAATGGCTTTGGCGCGGCTTTCGGTTTTTCTTTCTCTTTTCTTAGGCTAAATAAACCCGGCATGTTTTTCACTTCTACCTTTTCTGTGACCAAATTAATTGCATCTTGAACTGTGCTCACTTTTTCGGCTTCTGTATCCCAAATTGTAATTTTATATTCTCTTTCGAGATCCTGCACCAGCTCAACCATGTCAAGTGATTCTAATGCTAAATCCTTTGTAAGGTTTTTTTCGGCAGTAATATCTTCAATTTTAAAATCGATACCTGCTTGTTTCAAAATAGCCTTTTTCACGCCTTCAATAATTTGATTTTTATCCATTTTTATTTTCCCCTTTCAAACTAAAAGAATAGTAACATAAATTTTCTGCATTGTCAAATATTTGACGGTTTTTTCATTTAGGGTATAATTTGTTTAGTCAAAAGAGGAGTAGTTTTTATGATTGCAACGAGGCAGGCGTATGGGCAGGCGCTGGCGGAGATTGGGGCGGATGAGAGGATAGTGGTGCTCGATGCCGACCTTTCAAAATCGACCATGACGGCGCTATTTAAGGAAAAGTATCCCGAGAGGTTTTTTAATTGCGGCATTGCCGAGGGCAATATGATGGCAGTTAGCGCAGGGCTGGCGGCGGCGGGCAAGGTTGTTTTCGCGTCGAGCTTTGCGATTTTTGCTGCCGGGCGCGCGTGGGAGCAGATTCGCAATTCGATTTGCTACCCCAATCTCAATGTGAAAATTTGCGCAACGCATGCGGGGATTAGCGTGGGCGAAGATGGCGCGACTCATCAAGCCATCGAGGATATTGCAATTATGCGCGCGATTCCGGGCATGGTGGTGATTTCGCCGGCTGATGGGGAGGAGACGAAGGCGGCGGTGAAATGGGCGGCGGAATATGAGGGTCCGGTGTATATTAGATTGGGTAGGCTGGCGGTGCCGGATGTTAGAAGTGCGGAGTTAGGAGTTAGGAGTTTTGAGGTGGGGAAGGGAACTATGCTTAGGGAAGGAAATGATGTTGCGATAATTGCGACGGGGCTCTTGGTGCATAAGGCGCTTGAGGCGGCGGCAGAGTTGGAAAAAGAGGGGATTTCGGCAAGGGTTATAAATATGGCGAGCATAAAGCCGATTGATAGGGATATAATTATCGCAGCGGCGCGGGAGGCAAAGGGGATTGTGACAGCCGAGGAGCATAATATTTATGGGGGCTTGGGCTCGGCTGTGGCGGAGGTTGTATGTCAGCACGCGCCTTGCAGGATTGAAATGGTTGGTGTCGAAGATAAATTTGGGCGGAGTGGAAAACCGGATGAGCTGCTATCCCTTTATGGCTTGACGGCAGCGAACATCATTGAGAAGTGCCAGAAAATCTTAAAAGCTTAATGAATAATGAATGATGAATAATTAATAATGAATAATATTTCGGTTGAGGGTAGTGTTATTCATTATTCATCATTAATTCTTCATTATTCATTAGGTTTTTGAAACGGAGAGCAAAATGTATAACGAACCACAATTAGAAAAATC
>WRBX01000075.1 GCA_009784335.1 Oscillospiraceae bacterium | reverse complement strand
CTCAAATTCGGCAGAAATCCAAGCGGCAAATTTGAAAGCAATATCTCTATGGGCATAAGTTCCTCCGCCACGCCCGGATTTTGAAATAATACCAATAGCACTTGTTTTTTCAACCCATTGTTGCGGAGATAATGTAAAAGCATTTTTGCCTGCTTCTCTTTCAAACTGGTCGAATTCGACCAGTTTAAAATCGGGGTTGTGTAATTGTTCCCATAACCCTAAATATTCAATTGTGTGGCGTAACCTAAACCAATTCTTAACCACATCGGCTGGAGACTCTTGATTTTTGAACCGCGCTATATCTGTTAAAGAAATATAGTCATTTTCATCACCGGCTGAAACAACTGTAATCTCAAAGCCTTTTGCGGTTATTTTATCTTTGAATTTGTTATCTGGCATAAAACACCGCCTTTCTTTTTCAAAGGGGTTGAAACCGACCCCTTTGAAGATTGCATTATGTTTGTTTTTTCAAACCCCTCGAATTCGATGGGTTTGTAAATTGGGATTCTAAAATCATTCTGCGCCCGGCCAAGAATGATAATAAAAATCTACAACTTTATAGTTTTCGTCAATATCAAACTCAATAGATGTAGAAACCGAATAAACTATATCAAATGAAATTTTATTATCACCATAAAGGTCTGTATAGTTATATTCGATAGTGTATTTCGGCATATCACGGAAAGGGTATGTCATTATGTGATCCCAGTTTATCATCCTGCCTGAATTGTATGAATAATAGTCATATTCTTCCTCGCCCTGCTCAAGAACGAAATTAATATTAGGGAATACATCCTTCACATAATAAAGGAATACCTGATTATTCGCATCTTTCACATCTTTAATAGAAATTCCAGTTTTATTCATAAAGGCTTTCGTAACATCAGCAGCATCTGCGCCCTTAGTTATCCCGCGAAAGTTGAAATCAAAATTCATTGCGCCGAACCAAAAGGTGTTAACTTCTTTAACCTTCATATTTAAAATACTATCGGGAATATTGCCTTTCTTAAAAGTACCTTCTTTTTGATTTTTGTTTTGCTCAACGACAAATACTGCCCATGAGGTAGCCTCGACATCAGGGGATTGGCAAATTTGAACGAGATAACTTCCGTCTACCCAATTCTGACCATATTCAATAGAATAAGTATCGGCGGTCAAATTTTTTATGTAGTCGCCGACAGTTTCATAGCCTGCAAAAAGCGGCTTGATTTCATCCGGCCCTTTGAAATACTCATTAGATTGAGGCGCAACTGTAACAACTGGCTCCTCACTCGGCACAATTCCGGATAGTTCTAAACCTTTTGATTGCCCTAGCCAAAAACTACCGCCGGCCACGATGCCCAGCACTATAATAGAAATTATTACCGATAATGTGATTTTGCTTCTAGACATCATTTTCTCCTAAATATTGAATTATCTATTAAAAAATATTAACAGGTCAAAAACCATACTAATAATAGTAGGCACCAAACACCATATGATAAATGGCAAAATAACTTTCCGCTTTTTGTTATCAGCTAATTTCCATTTCTCATAAATCGTAGGAAGAAAAATAAGAACTATAGGGATAGAAATGAATAAAAATGTCATATAAAATGGAAAGAATACAGTTATGCCATAAACTGCAATTAGGCTAAACCAAGGCATAGACATAGCTTTTTAAAAATACTCTAGTCTGGCCATTTCCAATCATTATTGCCGCTAGACCATAGATAATCAAATACATATCCCGATATGTAACTAAGGAACGCATAAAATAGAATTATAGTAGTCAATATCCATATAATTTTGAATGTTTTTTTATTCTGCATATCCTTGCAACCCTCCTGTAGATTTCTATATCTTATCCAATTCATTCAAAATATCGGAGATATCTTTTTTCTTTTTATCGGGGAGTTTTTTCACAAGTTGGTCGATAAGGCCGGGGATAGAGCCGAGGATATTGGCTGTACCGCCCTCCATGTCCATCAGGCGCACATCGCCATCATTGGAAACAATTAGGAAAGCAACCGGGTCAATCGTCACGCCGCCGCCACCGCCGCCGGCATGGTTTTTGCCGTCATCCGCCTTGGAATTGGGAAAATCGCTCCCGCCGGCAACAAAGCCCATAGAAAGCTTGGATACGGGGATAATCACCGTTCCGTTTTGGGTTTCAACCGCCTGGCCAACAATGGTGTTGACATCGGCGATGCCCTTTAGGCCCTCTAGAGTTGATTTGAGCAATTCGTTCATTTTCTTCTCCTAAATAACTTTTTAGTTAGAAGTTAGAAATGAGGAGTTAGAAGCTTCTCGCTTCTAATTTCTCACTTCTAATTCTTTGAAGATTTCCATCTTTTTTGCCTTCTTCCACAATGACAATAGTCCCACTATCTTGAAGTTTATAATTATGTTTCCGTTCAGGTCAAACATTTTATCACTTTTTGGATTAACAATTGTCGAAGTGTGCTCCTCTATTTCGAAAAAGTTGCCGATAAACGCGGTGATTAGGCTGATAAATGTGCTTGCCGCACCGCAGACGATGCCGGTGGTCGCCGCGTTGCCCACGCCGATATCGAGAATGATGCTATATGTTTGGATGCGCACTTTTTTCTGCGCAAACTTGAAAAGCTCGGCGAGCTTGCTTTTGTTTTCTTTGAACCACTTGGTCCAAAATTTGAATTGATTTATTATTTGGTCGGCTTCCAGCTTTTTGTCGGGCTCACCAAGGCGCGCCCCTACAACTGCTTTATGGGAAGCGAAAATTTTCAGGCGATAGAAATAAACGGCTAAATATCGCTTCTTTTCAAGATAACCGATATTTATGCGAATCCGCAAGAAAGAAATAATCAGCGCGAGGAATAGAAGGATGCCGATTATCCACGCGGTGATTATTAGGATGTTTAGTAGAATGGTCATAAATTCACCTTTCAATTAGAAATTAGAAATGAGGAATTAGCAATTATTGTGCATTTGCTCCGCAAATGTTTTTAATGAATTTCGCAAGAAATTCCACTTTCATTGCTAATTACTAATTGCTCATTGCTAATTATATCTGTTTCAAGCGCTTTCTCCGCGAAATCTTCGAGAGGTGGAAGCTCGTCGGTGGTGGCAAAGCCGAAGACTTTGAGGAATTCGTCGGTGGTGCCGTAGAGCACGGGGCGGCCGGGGGCGGCGAGCCTGCCAACCTCTTCGATAAAATCGCTTTCCAGCAATTTGATTATACTAAATTTGCTTTCAACGCCGCGGATTTTTTCTATAAACCCGCGCGTGATTGGCTGCTTATATGCGATGATTGCCAGCGTCTCAATTGCGGCGCTTGATAGCGGCTTTAGTATTTTCGGCGCGATTATTTTTGATATGTGTTCTGCGAATTCCGGCTTGGTGGCAAAGCAATATTTCTCGCCGATTTGCTTGATTTCAAGCCCCGGCCAGCTATTTTTGCATTGGCCGACCAACTCTGCAAGCTCGGGCTGCCTCAGCTCTAAAATCTCGCAAAGTTTGCTGATATTCACTCCATCGCCCGAGGCGAAGAGCACTGCCCCTAGAATTTCTTTTTTCATAATTAACACCTTTTTAACGCTACCGCTTTAACACAGGTTGCTTCGCAACACACAGATTAAACAGATTTACACAGAAAAAAATATTAAAAAACATCTGTGAAAATCTGTGCGCGAAGCGTCTGTGTTATCTGTGTGCTAAATTTTTAATATTTGTCCATCCTTGAAATTTATCTTGTTGAGCTTAAGTAATTCCAAAACTGCCAAGAAACCCGCGATTATTTCGTCTTTGTCTTCCATTTTATCGAACCATGCGAAGAATGATAATTGCCCCATTTCATCCAGCTCGCGCATGATGCTTTTGGCTTTTGCCAAAATTGATGTGCGATTTTTCTGCACTATTTTCGAGAAATCTTTATTGGTCGGCTTTTTTTCAATAAACTCTTTTCTCTCAATCACTTCTTGGAGAGCCTCAAAAAGCTTGGCATAATCCAAATCTTTGGAAGTGAAATCGCGCACCTCGGGAGAGATAAACTGCGGCTTGCCAAGGAAAATATCGTTGCCGAGATTCTGCCGTGCGCCCAGCTCGCCGGCCGCTTCCTTGAACTTTTGATATTCCAAAAGCTGCGCCGCCAATTCCTCCCGCGGATCTTCCTCGTCTTCATTTTTGCCCTTTGGCAGCAGCATTTTTGATTTAATCCAAAGCAAGTGGCTTGCCATAACAACGAATTCGGTTCCTATGTCCAGCCTTTCAAGATTTACTTGTGCGGCCGGGGCGCCCGGGACGGCGCCCCCTACTTGACTTATGTAATCGATGAACTGCCGAGTTAGCTCCACGATGGGAATATCGCTGATTTCCATCTTGTTTTTCTGCACTAAATCGAGTAGCAAATCCAACGGGCCATCATATTTGGTTAGGTGAAATGTCATATTTATAAAATATCTAATAGCAAAAATTTTGACAAGTTTTTTGATATTATGTAGCATGCTTGTAGGGGCGCGCCTTGGTGCGCCCGCGGGACGCCCGGGACGGCGTCCCCTACGAGGTGCATTAGATGTTTCAATGGTTATTTGTGAAATTAGCGAGTGGATATAAT
>WRBX01000074.1 GCA_009784335.1 Oscillospiraceae bacterium | reverse complement strand
TGTTCCTGTTTGGCTTGTTGGAATTGGCTGGATTATGAATTATGTTTTCTCTACCATCGGAACACTGCTAGCGAGAAGAACACTAAACTTAAAACCATCGACTAGATTTATCATACCAATGGGCATTGCAACTCTCGGAATGTTGCCGATAATTGCCGATGTAAATATTATTACAGTTTGGTTCTTTGTTTTAACCGGCTTGGCGCAAGGCTTTCCGCCAGTTTCAATAACTCCCATAATACAGCAAAAAACACAAGACAAATTTCAGACCACTGTTATTTCGATTGCGGCGACTTCGGCGCGGCTTTTATACATACCGCTGGTGAGCATCACAAATTGGGCGGGGAATATAAATCCGCAATATACACTGACCGCAACACTTGCAATAATGTTGCCGCTGGTTATGATTATTTTTGCAAAGTTAAAAAGATTTGAAAAGGAATAATGAAGTATTGCTTCGCAAAATGAAGTCGCTTCGCTAATGAAGTATCTCGCTTCGCTCGAAATGAAGTGAAGTTTGCCATATGTGCGAAGCACACTTCATGCCCGAAGGGTACTTCATTTCCGAAGGATACTTCATTTGCCCAAAGGGCAAACTTCATGTTTTTGAAGGGCTTAAAATGACGAATTTAAATACAATTTGTGCAATAGCCACGCCGCGCGGGATGGGCGGAGTTGCCATGATTCGCGTTAGCGGTGCGGATTGTTTTTCGATTGTGGGGAAGATTGTTTCGGTTAATATTGCCAGCCTTGAGCCGAGGAAAATGTATAATTGTGATATCGGAACACTTGATAAGACCATGATAGCTAAGTTTGCGGCGCCGAATTCGTTTACCGGCGAGGATTGCATTGAGCTTTATATTCATGGCGGGATTGCGCTTCAAAATGCGGTGTTGAACGAGCTATTTCGAGCCGGAGCTGCGTTGGCCGAGCCGGGAGAGTTCACTCATCGGGCGTTTATAAATGGCAAGCTTGATTTGGTGGAGGCCGAGGCGATAGGCAATATAATTCACGCGCAAACCGAAAATGCGCTGAGTGCTGCCTCTTCCGGCGTTGCCGGATTGCTCTCTGATAAGATTAAAGCGATTCGGAGCGGGCTTATCACGATTGTCGCATCACTTTTTGTTGATATGGATTTCGAAGAGGATTCAGGATTTAGGATTCAGGATTTAGGGTTCAGCATTTCGGGTTTGCAAGAGTTGATTGCTACTGCGGACAATGGGATTATTGCAAGCCAAGGCTTGAATGTGGCAATTGTGGGTGCGCCGAATGTGGGGAAAAGTTCATTGCTAAATGCGCTGCTTGGCGAGGATAGAGCGATTGTGACGGATATTGCGGGCACAACGCGCGATATCATTCATGCACAGGCGAATATTAACGGGCATTTAGTGAATTTTATTGATACGGCGGGGATAAGGGATACTGATGATAAGATTGAACAGATTGGGATTGAGCGAGCGCGGGATGCGATGGCGAAGGCGGATTTGGTGTTGTTCGTTGTAGATGATAGCTCTCATTCGAGCGTAGGGGGCGATGCCCACATCGCCCCGCGGGACGCCCGGGACGGCGTCCCCTACGAATTGCTGCACCAACCCACGAGCGTAGGGGGCGCCGTCCCGGGCGCCCCGGCCGCACAAGCCCCATGCATTGTCGTTCGCAATAAATGCGATACCCAAAATAAAAATATTCCTTGCGATATTGAAATTTCTGCCAAAACCGGTTTTGGGATTGAAAAATTATGCAAAAAAATAACGGCAGCTTGCCAAGAAATCCCGCCAAACATACCGATAATAGCTAATCATAGGCAGAAAAATCAAATTGCGCATGCAGCATCGCATCTGCAAAGCATAAATGAATCCACCCCGCTTGATTCAATGGTCACCGCTATTGAAGCCGCCATTTCCGCTCTTTCTGAAACAATCGGCGAAAATGTATCCGACGAAATCATCAGCGAAATCTTTTCAAAATTCTGCGTTGGAAAGTAGGTTTATCTCACTAATTGTCCGCTTTTATCTAATTTGAGTTCTTTCACCAGTGGTTGCAAATCCTTTGAAAAAGTGACTTTAATAGCCGAAGTATTATCCGCAAAAGCCTTATCGCCGATTGTAGATATATATGGGCAATCGCGCGTCACAATTGGCCGAATATTCTCATCCAAATCTGCATAAGAATTTTGGAGCAGGCTGATTCCAAAATACTTATTATTGCTGTAATGCTCTAAAACACTTGGATACTTGGGTGATTTTACAAGATTCGGCAGCTCATCTTTTGCCGATATTTCAAAAGCAATTCTATCCAAACTTCTGCAAAATCTAAAATCATTTTGCCAATTTGCACCTTTATAATTCTCATAAATATAAATCAAATCCTCGATAAGCGCATAAACAAGCTCTTTATCATTGATGCTGCCATGCAACTTATCCAAGCGGGAAAAGATTTCTATCAGCCTTCTATAATCAATTCCGCTTTGGAGAAGCTCATTTAGAATAACTGTCCACTCATCATCAACAAAATAAGCCTTGCGCAAAATGTCCGCACCCATTATATTTTTTAGCACTCGGGTTACATTTTGTTGCTTCTCATAGGAAGCAGAAATGCCATAAGGATCGAATTCATTTGCAAAGAAGCAGGTTATTGATTCGTTGACTAAAATGCCGTTGATGGCGCAATCTATATATCTGCTGTCATCGCCGGTTTTTTTATCACCCGTGATAAAACTTTGCGTAGTTTTATCATAAAAATATGAATTCCAAAGATAGATATCATCCCTATCGGTTTTGCGTGCACAAGTTCTGAAAAAGTGAGTTAGCTCATGCCTGTGCACGGCACGCACCCCGCCTGAATTTATGGCTTTAATAAGCGGTTTTTTAATGCCATTTTCAGTGATTATACTAAAAGAACCGATGCCGCCGTTGATTGATGTCACATATTCATGCTTTAAATTCACCAGCTGCTGCGCCAACCTATCAGCATCAATAAAATCTGCATTATATTCCAGAAAATCTATAGTTTCGCTTGCCTTAATAACATTTGCAAGCGCATTGATTTGGGCATTTTTTTCGACGGCGCTTGCTAAAATTGCATTAAACCCTTGGTTTGATGTGCTATCGGGAGCAGCTCCGCTGATGCGTATTTCCTGCCGCATTCTTGAAATAATGGCCGAAACTTCGGCGCGGGTGGCATTGCCCTGCGGTGCAAGGTGGCCATCAGGATAACCGGATATAAGGCCACCGCCCACCGCCCACCGAGTAGCATCAATCGCCCAAGAGCTAACTGCCAAGCTATCGCTAAAAGCGGAAAGATTGCCTGCGTTGGTAGGCTGCTTGGAATATCGCCAAAGCAATGTTGCCAACTGCTCACGAGTGACATTGCCCTCTAAATCGGTGCCGTCGGTGATTGAATTTGCTATGCCCCATTCTACAGCCGCACTAAACCAAGTGGTGCCGCCCGAAGTAGGAACCCCTGCATAACGGGCAAGAACGGTGATAATCATCGCCCTTGTCATAAGGCCGTTAGGTTCGAACGAATCTTCGGTTATGCCTTGAAACAGACCATTTTCTTTAACGAATTTGACATCATTATAAAACCAGTCATTTGTGCCGACATCATAGAACGAATCGCTTTTTGCAAGCACCGGTGCCTGCGAAAAAGCAATTGCTAACATCAATAAAGCAGCAACAATCTTAATGGAACCTTTATTTTTCTCCCCCATTTTTCTCCCCCATTTTTCTCCCCCAATTTGGTCGCTGAGTATTTTCTTTCGGTTTTCAACGAACTTTTGCATTGTATCATTTTTCTCAGCCTATGTCAATCTTTTGTAACAAAAATGTTACAGAATTGTTACAAAACTGTTACAATCTCGAAGATAACCTTAGAGACACTTTTTTTGCGAAATAAAAAAACCGCTGCAAATAGCGGTTTAAGTGTGGTGACCTATCGGAGGCTCGAACTCCGGACACCTTGATTAAAAGTCAAGTGCTCTACCGACTGAGCTAATAGGTCGTTGGGGTTAAATCAAAATCAAACAACTTAAATACAATAGCACATATGAATAATTTTGTCAATTTTTTATATATATTTTATATGGGGAAAATTAAAAATGCAATGTGGGCGCATATTTCGGAAAACAAGAGGGCATATTTTAGGGTTCTGCTTTTTATTTTGTTGGGCTTTGTTTTGGGTTGTTTGATTGATTTTACAGAAGAAGACTTGAGCATGCAGGGGCAATCAGGGTTTATCGCATTTTGGGGCTTTCTCAAAATTAATCTACGGTTTTGGATATTAATATTACTTGGCGGGCTATTTGTTCACCTTAGAGTTTTAGTTTATTTAGCCAACTTTTTCAAGGGGTTTTCGCTTGGTTTTATGATTAAGCTGGTGCTATATAAATATGCCTTCAAAGGGATTCTGTTGATTTTAATCAGCAATTTCCTACATTTTATTCTATTTCTGCCGATTGCGATTTATTTTAGCGTGGGAGCAATAAAATCAGGGGATAAAAGAAAATGGATGCGTATGGCAACCATTTTTCTAACTATCATTATGCTTTTTGCAGCATTCGAAGGGTTTATCGTTCCGGTATTTGTCGGTGGACTGCTGAATTTATTTTAG
>WRBX01000073.1 GCA_009784335.1 Oscillospiraceae bacterium | reverse complement strand
TTCGGAGCGGATAGCATCATAGTCGGCTTTATTCTGGGCGAGGTCGAGGGAAATTTGGATGGATTCGAGATAGGATATTTCGTCGATGGTTTTGGTGATTTGGGTGGTGAGGTGTTTTTCTGCACGGGATTTTTTTTCGTAGGTTTTGTAGTAGGCGGCGGCGTTTTTGGCGATGGACAGGGTGGAATCGATGGGGATTTGGATTGTGTTATTATTATCATAATAGTTTTCGAGCTCAACGAAATCGGGCGCACCAAGGCGCGCCCCTACGGTTGTGGGTTGACCTTTTTCTATGTGCGGGGCGCCCGAGACGGTGCCCCCTACGCTCGAGTGTGGAGCGTGTGCGTTGTAGGGGCGACCGTCCCGGTCGCCCGCGGGCGATGGAGGACCATCGCCCCTACGCATATTCGTAGGCATCGTGCCATGTGGCGGGTCGATGTGGGCATCGACCCCTACGGTTGTGGGAAAGCGGTATATATTCGCGGTTAAAAGTTCGCCGAAGAGCTTGTCCTGCGCGCGGTTTTGGGCGGTGGCGAGTTCAGTTTGGAGTTTTGAGAGTTTAGAGTTTAGAGCTTTTATCTTTTTTTCTGCAAATTGGAATAGGTCGATAGCGGATTCAGAGGACGGCCGATGTCCGCCCCTACAAGCACTTTCAATTTCAGCGGAAATATCATTAGAAACAACATCATCGCATTCGAATGGTTTTTCGTTTTTCGGCGGGAATTCGTATTTTATGCCGGTGATTAACGGGCGGGGTGAGGTTAGGTCGCCGCCGGGGCGGAGAGCTCCTAAAATTTTGTAATGTTCGTCCGCCAGAATCACATTGCTGTTTCTGCCCATGATTTCGGCGATTAGATGCTTAGGCGCGATGTCGCCCAGCTCATTTTTACTCTGTAAAACAAAATCGAGGATGCGCTCGCCGGCGGGCTGCACGATATCAATTAACTTTGCGCTGCCGATATGCTTGCGAAGAAGCATACAGAAATTTGGCGCTTTATCGGGGTTTTCGAACGCGGTGGTTGTGAGATGAATGCGAGGCATAGCGGGGTTACAGGAAATCAGGATGGTGCTTTTGCGGAATTTCAATAGGATATCCGTGGCGGATATTTGGTTGATTTTTTGAATGTGATTACCCGGCAGCTCGCTCTTTATCTGCTCTGCGACGGCTGCGAGCACTTTCCATGTGATTTTCATAGTGTTTCCTTGTTGTGATTTAATGATAAGTATGACTGATTATACTACTTTATCTCTACGCCCTTACTACGATATACACGGCCGGCGGTGGTTTCGCCCAGGAGTTCTTCCACTGTCACCAGCTCATAGCCTTTATTGATTAGCGCAGGGATGGCGCGCTCCATGGCGGCAGCGGTGGCGGGAATAGTGTCGTGAGAGAGCATAATTGCTCCATTTTCGGCGTTGTTCATAATCATATTATAGATACTTCCGGAATTTAGGGTTTTCCAATCGAGCGTGTCAACATTCCATTGAACCTGCACAAGCCCTGCCTCCTCCATTGCGCGCCTGATTTTAGGGCTGAACTCGCCATAGGGAGTGCGGAAAAACTTAGGCGCGGTGCCGATGATCTTCTCGATTGCCTCGTTGGTTTTTCTGATGTCCTCGCGGATATATTCCTCGGTGGCAAGCTTTAGCTGCTTATGCTCCCATGAATGCCCGACAATTTGGTGGCCGGCATTAGCGGCTGCTAGGATGATTTCCTCGCGACCGGCAAGCTCGATGCCGAGCACGCAGAAGGTGGCTTTGGCATTATATTTTGCGAGGGTTTCGAGGATTTGGATGGTGTGCTCGCTGGGGCCATCATCGAAGGTGAGAGCGATTTGAAGGATTTCGGGTGCGCCTGCTTTTTTGGTGAATTGCCCCGGCGTTATCACTATTGTCGAAAGAATGATTATTATTAATACAAATGCGAGTTTTTTGTTCATTGGTTGCTCCGCAATTTAGGATTTAGGATTCGGGATTCAGGACTCTTTCCTCGCTCTAATCTGAATCCTGAATCCTGCATCCTGAACCCTTGTATAATTCTATTAACTCTCTCATCTCATTATAATCGGATATTTTAACGAGTTTTGTTCTCAAATTTTTATCTGTATGGTAATACATCATTACACGGCGGGCTTCGAAGATGCCGTGGGCGCCTTTGTGCTCATGGATTAGGGATAGGTGCTCGAGGGCATGGGCTTTATCCAGCTTTAATGCGCCGCGGCCGACCATTATATCCTCGATACCTGTTTCATTAGAGATTGTTTCTGCTGCCTCAAGGCTTGTGATATCGCCGTTACCTATGAAGGATACAGGATTCAGGATACGGGATTTAGGTGAATGTTGTTCTTCGAAGTGCGGGGCTACGCTCGTGGGGTGCCCATCTGCTTTGTAGGGGACGCCGCCCTCGGCGTCCCGCTGGCGACCAATGGTCGCCCCTACAATTGCACCCCAGTCGGCATTTCCTCTATATTCCTGGGCGATGGTGCGGCCGTGGAGGGTGATGCGATAGGCACCGGCATCTATGGCTCTTTTGATTACTTCCTCGGAGTTATCGAGGCGGATTTTGACAGAAGTTTTGGCGCCGGTGGCGACCACGGCTTTGATGATTTCACCGATGAGCTTGGGATTGGCGAGCAATGCGCCGCCATCGCCGTTTTTGACGATTTTTCGAGCAGGGCAGCCGCAATTAATATCAATATGCTCAAAGCCCATGTGCAGCAATTTATCAGCGGCATGCGCCATAATTTCAGGTTGGTTGCCAAAAATTTGCACGATAAGATTTTGCCTATCAAAATCAGTGGTTTTAAGTAGCTGCAGAGTTTTTTTATCGCCATAATAAAGCCCGCGAGAAGCAATCATCTCGGTGGTTGTTGTTGCGGGTTTTTGCCCAAAAATGCCGTATTTATTGATTATTGTGCGGAAGGCAAGGTCGGTGACGCCTGCCAGGGGCGCGAGGTGGATATTCATAGATGGAGCTCCTTCGATGAGAGCATTTAGTGTTTAGCATTTAGCATTTATGAGAGCGCACTAAATGCTATATGCTAAATGCTAACCGCTACCAAAAACTTTGTCAAAAGTTTTTGGGCTTCGACATTTTTCGACATTTTGGTGGTGGTATATTTGCTAACTTGGAATTGCTGGATTCTTACATAACATCAAAGGAGATTGTATGAATTTAGCGAAACCCCTCGTTAAAATGCCGCAGATTATGGATAAGATACGGAAGTTTGTGCCGGAGCGCGAACCCAAGGAGCTTTCGTTTCATGATGTGATTGACAGGGCAACGACAAGGGTGTGCCGGCGGTGCAAATCGTGTACAAAGTGCTGGGTAGAGAATTATGGCTCGATGCATTCGGCGCTTTTTTCGTTGCAGAATTCGCTTACAGAGTTTGGTGCGATTGCTGATGCGGATTTTCCGCAACATTTTAGCGAGAAATGCCATCGGGTTGGGGCGATTAAGAATAGAATCAATCAGATTTATGCGAAAGATGCGATGTGTGAGAAATCCCTCCGTCATCGCCTTTCGGCGATGCCACCTCCCCTTAGCAGGGGAGGCGAGCACCATTCTACTCCGCAACCCAAAAGCCATGTTTACTATTTATATGATTTTATGCCGGAGATTGAGGCGAAGCTGTTGCGAGAATTTGAGGATAAGGGGATTAGCGTCAGCTCGATTGTGGTGGTGCAGAATGCTAATCGGCACCTCGAGATTTCGCTGAATATTAGGGCGAATCATCCGGTTGAGGAGATTGTGTCGATTTGTCAGGCGGTTTGCGGGCATAAAATGCGTGTGCAAGAGTTCAATGAAACGGAGCAAAATCGGCTTAGATTGCGGATTGTGCAGCGCGCTTCGTTTGACATTGAGATTGGCGTGAGCAAGGAGGCGGCCAAGGGCGAGGCGACATGCGGCGATGCTTATAGTTTCACCAAGGTGAGCGATAATAAGACGGTTATCACGATTTCCGACGGGTGCGGGCATGGGTGGATTGCGGCAAAGTATTCCGAGGTGACGGTGGATTTGGTCAAGCGGTTTTTGGCGGCGGGCGTGCCTAAGAATAAGGCTTTGGAGCTGGTTAATTCGGTGCTTCTACTCGGCAAGAATGTTGATAAATTTGCCACGGCCGACATTGCAATTTTTGATTCGTTTAGCGGGATGTTGGAAATCGTGAAGCTTGGGGCGAATTCCAGCTATATTGTGCGGGCGAGCGAGCGCAAGCTGGATAGGGTTTCTTCTTCTTCCTTGCCTGTTGGGATTTTTACCGAGACGGATATTGACAACTATGAAACGCGCCTTATGAGCGGAGATTATGTGATTATGCTTTCGGACGGCATAGAAAATCCCGGCGCGCCATGGCTGGGGGACTTTTTGGATGATCCGACATATCGGCATGCGGGAGTGCAAGTTCTGGCTGATAGGATTATGCGGGAAGCGAAGGGGCGGCGGGATACCGAGGATGATAGGCTGGTGGTTGTTGCGAAAGTGGTTAATATTTAACGCTACCGCTTTGAACACAGATGACACAGATTAAACAGATTTTCACAGATATTTTTTAAAAGTTTTTAACGCAAGGCGTTAAAAACAGATCTGTGTGAATCTGTGCGCGAAGCGTCTGTGTTATCTGTGTGCTAAATCGATTTATATTTTTCTTTCGTGGCAAGGCCGCCGCGGATATGCCGCTCGGATAGATTAATCTCCA
>WRBX01000072.1 GCA_009784335.1 Oscillospiraceae bacterium | reverse complement strand
TGCAGCTAAAAATCATGGATATTGTCGACGCTATGTTCTGCGAAGTTAACCCCATCCCCGTTAAAACCGCGTTGAATTTAATGGGCAAAAATGTCGGCCCCCTTCGCCTCCCCCTCGTTCCCCCATCCCCCGAAAACTTAGACAAAATTAAAACTGAACTTCAAAAATGGAATTTGATTTAGGATTCGGGATTCAGTGTTCAGGCCGAATGGGAAGCTAAAGCTTTTACACAAAAAACTGAATCCTGAATCCTAGATCCTGAATCCTATTTTCCGAAAGGAAAAAACTATGATTAAACTAATCCTAAATGGTGCAAATGGCAAAATGGGACAAACTGTCACATCCGTTTGCAACCAAAGCAAAACCATCGAAATAATCTTCGGCGCAGATATGGACAGCCCTATCGCAGGCGCACCTCGCAACGCCGATGCCATCCTCGATTTCTCAACCGCAAGCGCGCTCCCAAGCGTTCTCGGATTTGCCGTGGAGAATAAAATCCCCCTTGTTCTCGCCACTACCGGCTACACTGATGAGCAAATCCACCAAATCAGCGAGGCCGGCAAATTCATTCCTATTCTCAAATCCGCCACAATGTCAATCGGCGCTAATCTTCTTATGAAATTATCCGCCATTTCCGCTCAGGTTTTAGGCGAAAGCTTCGATGCAGAAATTTTGGAAAAGCATCATAATGAAAAAATAGATGCGCCATCCGGCGTGGCTCTTGCGCTCGCAAATTCCATCGCAAATGTGAAAGAAACCCGTGAACTTATTTTTGAAAGAGCGGGCAATCGAGGCAAAAGAGAACCAAGCGAAATCGGCATTTCTTCTATCCGCGGCGGCACTATCGTCGGCGAGCACACCGCAATTTTTGCAGGCCAGGGCGAAGTAATCGAGCTAACCCATAAAGCCGAAAGCCGCGAAATCTTCGCCCGCGGCGCGCTTAAAGCTGTAGAATTTATTGTAGGAAAACCCGCTGGACTATATACAATGCAAGATGTAATTGAAATATAATGCCACATCCCCTGCTAAGGGGAGGGATGACGGAGGGGTTAAATATGAAAAAACCTATGCTCACAATAGCAGAATTGGTAAAAGCACACGATTTGGAAGTGCTCTATGCTCCATGTGCTCTCGAAAACATTTTTATTAGAAATGAAAAAATTGATAGAAACGGCATGAAGCTAATGGGTTTTAAAACCACTCACCAAGCCGAGCGCTTGCATCTAATGGGCAATATGGAAACAAGCTATCTCGATAATCTAAGTGAGATAGCGCGCGATAAATCTATCAAGAACTTTTTCGAATGTGGCACCGCAGGCCTGATAATCACCAATAATAACCCATGCGATCCCCTAATTTTCGAAAATGCAAAAGCATATAATGTAGTAATCCTCCGCACCGCTGCCCCCACCTCGGAATATATTTATAATTATTACTATTTCACCGCCAAATATTATGCTAAAACAACCACCATGCACGGAGTTTTGGTCGAGGTTCATGGCGAAGGCACCCTCATCACCGGCGAGAGTAGCATCGGCAAAAGCGAGGTTGCCATCGGACTAATTATGCATGGACATCGTCTTATTGCCGATGATAGCGTTGAAATCAAGCTCATGCCCGATAAGCGCCTAATCGGCTATCCGCTGCCGCTTACCTACGGTTTCACTGAGCTTCGCGGCCTTGGAATTATCAATATCAAAGAGCTCTATGGCCTCGCCGCAATGCAAAGTAAAACCAAAATCACCTCGGTCGTGCACCTTGTTCCCTGGAATAATCAAGATAATTACGACAGATTGGGGCTGGAAGAAGAAAAAATAGATATCCTCGGCGTCGCTATTCCGAAAATCACCCTCCCCGTCCGCGCCGGCAGGAATATGACAGCAATTATCGAAGCCCACGCAGTAAACCAACGCGCAAAACGCAATGGATATAACGCAGTTATCGAGCTTGAAGAACGAAGAGAAAACATATAATTTTTGAAACCCTAATGAATAATGAAGAATTAATGATGAATAATGAATAATCTGGCAAAGAGGAAGGCAATATTATTCACTATTCATTATTCATTAAGGTTTTTAGGAGATGTAATGATACACCTTACAAATGAATCAATGAGTAAGCACTCAACTTTAAAAATAGGCGGCATCGCCGAAAACATATTCTTCCCTGAAAACATCCAAGAATTCAAAGAAATCTGCACCTCCGATCACATCGTAATCGGCAATGCTTCCAATGTTTTATTTGCCGATGGCATAATCAAAAAACCAATTATCATAACCACAAAAATGAATAGCTATTCCATAAATGGCGACAAAATCACCGCCGAATGCGGCACTATAATCATAAAGCTTGCAATGGAAGCAACAAAAGCCGGCCTTTCCGGCCTTGAATTCGCCGGCGGAATCCCTGCCACCCTCGGCGGCGCAGTTTATATGAACGCCGGTGCATATGACGGCGAAATGGCAGATATAGTCGAAAGCTCGCAGATTTTGCATAATGGGGAAATAGCGAATTTTGATAACAAGCAACACGAATTCGGCTACCGCAAAAGCATTTTTCAAGCAACAAACGACATAATTCTACAAACAACTCTAAAACTGGAAAAAAATAACCCAAAAGAAATTCAATCAAAAATGAACGCGAACCTTGAGAAAAGAAAAGAGAGCCAACCACTCGAATTCCCCAATGCCGGCAGCATTTTCAAAAAAGTCGATGGCATCTCCGCCGGCCAACTCATCGACGAATGCGGCCTAAAAGGCTTCACCATCGGCGGCGCGCAAATCTCGCCAAAGCACGCAGGGTTTATAGTAAACATTGGTAACGCCACCGCTCAAAATGTCCTGGACTTAATCGAACATATAAAAGAAAAAGTCTATCAACAAAGAGGAATAGAGCTTCAGGAAGAAATAAGATTTATTAACGAATAACGAATAAGTAATAACGAATAACTGTTGATGATTTCCTTCGGAAATCTATGATTTTATAAAATCTGAAATGCGCAGCCAACCTTATCCGTTGCTCGAAGAGCAACATGGAGTACCCGGAGGGTGCTTTCTACCAAAGTTATTCGTTATTCGTTATTACTTATTCAGTGACCAAAGGGAGCGAAAAATGCGTTTCGTAATCATCACCGGCATGTCCGGCGCAGGCAAGTCCAATGCGGTAAGAATTTTGGAGGATATAGGCTATTTTGTCGTCGATAACATGCTGCCCTCCATGGTCCCCAGCCTCGCCAAAATCGCTGTAGGCTCGCAAGGCAAAATGGATAAAATCGCCCTGGTATGCGATATTCGCAGCGGCGATAATTTCTATCAGCTATCAAAAGCACTCGATAATCTCACCGAGGAGAGCTACCAATTCGAGATTTTATTCCTCGATGCCAAAGACGATTATCTGATTAACCGCTATAAAGAAACCCGCCGTAGCCACCCATTTTCCGCCGATTGCCTGCTCTCCGATGCCATTCGGCAAGAGCGCGAAATGTTAAATGCCATCAAGCAAAAAGCTACATATACTATCGACACTTCAAAAAAGACACTTACCCAAGTTCGCAAAAAGCTCGAGCAACTATTCTCTGAAGACAAAATCGGCAAAGGCATGGTCATAAATATCGTCTCATTTGGCTTTAAATATGGCCTTCCCCTCGATTGCGATTTAGTCTTCGATGCGCGATTCTTGCCAAATCCGTTTTATATCCCGAAGCTCAAAACCCATAACGGCACCGAAAAACCTATCAAAGATTATGTTATGGGCTATGAACAATCAGTAGAGTTTGAGAAAAAGCTGAAAGAAATGCTGGATTATTTGTTGCCATTTTATGAGCTTGAGGGCAAATCTCAGCTGGTCATCGGCATCGGCTGCACCGGCGGCCACCACCGCTCCGTCTGCCTCGCCGAAAACTTATTCCGCCACCTAAAAAAGAAAAACCGCCAAGTTTTTATAACGCACAGAGAGCAAGTACGCTGGACGAAATAGTGGCTCAGTGTTTAGTGGCTAGAATTCTAGTCACTAGCCACTAGTCACTAATCACTATTCCGATATTTGACAAAACCACCACAAATAAATATACTAGTCTTTACTGTTAAAATTTGAAAGAGGTAAACCAATGAAAAGAACATATCAACCAAAAAAAAGAAAGCGCGCCAGAGTGCATGGCTTTATGGAAAGAATGAGAACAGCTAACGGCCGCAAAGTCCTTGCGCGCAGGCGTTCAAAAGGCAGAAAACGCCTCTGCGTTTCCGCAAAAAAAGCTTAATGGAACCTAATTAAAACCTTAATGAATAATGAATGATGAATAATTAATAATGAATAATAGTTGCCCAAATCGACAGATTATTCATAATTCATCATTAATTCTTCATTATTCATTAGAGGCTTTTATATAGGAGAAAAAATTGCAACACACCGAAAGCATAAAGCTAAATAAAGAGTTCCGTAAACTCTATTATAGGGGAAAATCTACAAGTTCTCCTTTTATTGTGCTATACTACCTGCCCGCCCGCCACCTCGGAAATCGCAATACCCTCGGCATCACCGTCAGCACTAAAGTTGGCAAAGCAGTGCGGCGCAACAAAATCCGCCGCTGGATAAAAGAAGCATATCGCTCGTTCGAACCTAATTTGAGGACAGGCTATATGCTGGTGATTTTAGCAAGAAAGCGCGCCGGCGAAGAAGATGTAACCTATTGGGACATCAAGCGCTCCCTCGGCGG
>WRBX01000071.1 GCA_009784335.1 Oscillospiraceae bacterium | reverse complement strand
GCGAACTGTGTTCGCCCGACCGCACGAGTAAATGGCATGAGAGTGCCATTTTTTTTGTGAATGATGTTCTTCGAAGTTAGGCGAACGCAGTTCGCCCCTACGGAAGAGCTGTCACCTGCATGCTTCTGTAGGGGACGCCGCCCTCGGCGTCCCGTCGAAGAAACCCCGGCATTCAATCTCGATGCAAAGCCGAATAATCCACCGACAGCGGTGGTATAAACTTCGGCGATGAGCACTATTGTGAAGATAAATGCGACAGGCGCGGATATGTTTCCAGCAATAAAAGCAAGCGGAACTTCAAGTGTGTGCGCGGTGGCGAGAATCGGATTTAGCGCCAGGTATATCATCAGCGAAGTTATGCCAAGACCCAGACCGCCTAAAAATGCGCCCCAAAATATAGCCTTTCTGCCCTTAGCTTGTGCGCCGAGCGGGCCGAGCACAGCGATTGAAAGCAGGATGTTATAGGAGACATATAGTATGGAGGATAGCATCCAGTTGTTGATTAGTGGGTTTGGATTTGTTTGTGCGGCCGGGGCGCCCGAGACGGCGCCCCCTACGATTGAGTAAACACAAATTCCAACCACTGTCACAATCAAAAAAGGCGCAACAAAGCTAATGGAATTCAGCACGCCCTTGATTCCGGTTAGCACTGTTACTGCGGTAATTATGGCCATAATGCCGCAGCCGAGAATCATCGGCAAACCCCATTGTTGTTCAAATAGCGCGCCGGTGCCGGCAAACATTGCGGTGATGGCGCCGAAAAGAAAGAATGTGACAATAAAGTCCATCACTCTGCCGATTTTTGTGCCGCAAGATGCCATAAGCACTTCCAAATGCGAAGAGGCGCCGAGCGAGAGCCCAAGCGCAATTATTATATATCCATAGATGATAAAAAGCGCGGTTGCAAGCGCGATTCCCCAAATGCCGCTGATGCCGAAGCGCGAAAAGAATTGCAGCACTTCCTGCCCTGTCGCAAATCCCGCGCCAACGACTGTGCCGATATATACCCCAGCAATCTTTAATGCACCAACATTCTTCATGTTGATAGTTTATGCGCCATTCCAGAGCATATACTAGTGATTAGTGGCTAGTGGTTAGTGACTAGAATTGCTAACCACTAATCACTAGCCACTAGTCACTATTTAATCTTAAACATCATTTTTAGCACTCTGCTAACGAGTTTCGGTGCTTTCCAAACAACTATTTGCATTATCGATCACCTCCTGCCGCATACCAGCATAAATCCCAGAACCATAAGTAAAAACGCCAGAATCACAACCAGCGCCCAAGGCGGCAAGCATAATGCAAGCAGTATGCCGAATCCAAGGCTGATTACCATCAAGCCGAATGCCAGGCCCTTCCAAATCATTATGCATCCCTCCCAACATTTTACATCTTATGTCCTGCATAAAAAAATGTGAGAATACCAAACTAATACTGAGGTGAATATTTAAAATGGATAACCAAAACAACTGGCCAAATAACGAAAATAACAATTTTGAGGAACAGCAGCAAAATAATATGCATAATCAGCATCATAACCAAAATCAAAACAATCATAACAACGAAAACAATGAGAATCAAGACAATTTCAACGATAACATGTGTAACCATTGTTGCGAATAGTAGAGGAGAGAGACGAAAATGTTTGAAAACACCAGCCCTTGGAATGCACTTAGCGGCATCCACTGCGTGGCAAAAGAGTGCAAATATAACGAGGGCGATTGCAAATGCGTGGCGCCGAGCATCACAGTCGGCGGCGAATACGCACAAAGCACCCCCGAAACCCACTGCGATACTTTTATAATGGAATAACACAAAAAAGGACTCGATTGAGTCCTTTTTGATTATAACCTCTTACTTATATATCCAAATTCACAACCATTTTAGCATTTTTCTCGATAAATTCCTTGCGCGGCTCAACCTTTTCGCCCATCAAAATCGAGAAAATCTCGTCGGCATAAATCGCGTCTTCAAGCTCAACACGGAGAATCGTGCGAGTTTCGGGGTTCATGGTGGTCTCCCAAAGTTGCTCAGGATTCATCTCACCCAAGCCTTTATAGCGCTGAATCGAAGCACCGTCGCCGATTTCTTCCAGAGCCACCTTCAGCTCCTTATCATTATAAGCATAGCGCTCATTTTTGCCTTTATACACCTTATAAAGCGGCGGCTGCGCGATATAAACATGCCCCTCGGCAACCAGCGGGCGCATAAAGCGGAAGAAGAAGGTGAGCAGTAGAGTGCGGATATGCGCACCGTCGACATCGGCATCGGCCATAATAATAATCTTGTTATAGCGAAGCTTTGAAGTATCGAAATTCTCGCCAAAACCCGCGCCCAAAGCGGTAATAACCGGCATCAGCTTGTCATTGCCATAAACCTTATCGGTGCGCGCTTTTTCAACATTGAGCATCTTGCCCCAAAGCGGCAATATCGCCTGAAAGCGCCGATCGCGCCCCTGCTTTGCGCTGCCGCCCGCCGAATCACCCTCAACGATATAAATCTCACTTCTCTCAACGCCTTTTTCCAAGCAATCCGCAAGCTTGCCGGGCAGGCTCGCCCCATCCATAGCAGTTTTGCGGCGGGTTAAATCGCGCGCCCTTGCAGCCGCCTCGCGCGCCTTATTGGCTGTCATCGCTTTATCAATAATCGCCCTGCCGGTGGTTGGGTTTTCTTCCAGAAAATCCGCTAGTTTCTCGCTCACAATAGCGTTCACAAACGGCCGTATCTCAGCATTGCCAAGCTTGGTTTTGGTCTGCCCCTCGAATTGCGGCTCCTCAACCTTAATCGAAATCACGCAGGTTAAGCCCTCGCGCACATCCTCGCCGCTCAGCTTCTTATCATCATCTTTCAGCGCCTTGATTTTCTTAGCATAATCATTTAGCACCTTAGTTAAAGCGAATTTGAAGCCGTCCTCATGCACGCCGCCCTCGCCTGTGCGGATATTATTTGCAAAGCTCACGATATTTTCAGCATAGCCATCGTTATATTGCAGCGCAAGCTCGATAAAGCACGAGCCGCTATCCTCGAAATCGCGCGTGCCGCTGAGATAAACCACTTCATCATGCAATCCCTCGCGATTGCGGTTGATATACTCGGCAAAGCTCTTGATTCCGCCCTCATACATCAGCACTTTGGTATTCTCCTCATCGCCGCGCAAATCGGTGAGAGTAATCTCAAGCCCAGCGTTTAGGAAAGCCTGCTCGCGAAGGCGCGTTAAGAGAATATCATAATCAAATTCAACCTCATCAAAAATCTGCTCATCCGGCCTAAAACTGATGACAGTTCCGGTATCGGTGCAATCACCGATGACCTTAACCTCGCCAACCGCCTCGCCCCGCGCAAACTCGCGAAAATGCACCTTGCCGCCTGAATGCACCTCAACTTTTGTCCACTCGGAAAGCGCATTCACAACGCTGGCGCCCACGCCATGCAAGCCGCCGCTCACTTTATAGCCGCCGCCCTCGCCGAACTTACCGCCGGCATGGAGAATGGTAAACACGACATCTAAGGTGGAAATGCCCATTTTAGGGTGAATCCCAACCGGTATGCCGCGGCCGTTATCGCGCACGGTAATCGAATTATCAGCATTTATGCTCACATCAATCTTTGTGCAAAACCCCGCCAGCGCCTCATCAATCGAGTTATCGACGATTTCGTACACAAGATGATGCAGCCCGCGCGCGCTGGTAGAGCCGATATACATCCCCGGCCGCTTGCGCACCGCCTCTAAACCCTCTAAAACCTGAATATTTTCTTCATTATAAGTATTCAATTTAATCCCTCAATTCATTTTTAATACTATATTTGCACGAAAAAAAATGCAAGTTTTTACAATGTCATTGCGAGGAGCGAAGCAACGAAGCAATCCAGCGACTTTTGACAGTTGTAGAGGCGACCAAGCCCCCTTTTAAAAGGGGGTGGCGCCGAAGACGACGGGGGTTTGCGGTCACCCGCGGACGCTGATTTCCCAAAACTTGACAACCTCCACTTTTTCTGATACTGTTTTTCTATCACAAGGGGGATTCCAAAATGGAAAACAAAAAATTACCAATGACAATTTTAAAAGAACAAAATGAGAAAATAGCAAGCATGAAAATCAAACTTGCTGAAGACTGGAAAGGAACATTTAGAGGATTATGCAAAGAAGAGCAACTGGCGAGATATGATAAATCTTTTGAACTAATTGAGAGTATACAGTTAGAAAGGATGAGCTTTTTTAGTGATTGTGGCGGACAACTTCGATGGAATGGAGTGTGTGAAAGTGATATTGCTAAATACTTTGGGAAGAGAAATTACAATTCCATGGTGAAAGGCGTAAGAAAATCTGCAGAAGAATGGAATGTTGACGAACTTGTTAGGATCGAAGCCCACCTACAAGCAGATAGAAAAATGATGGCGCGCGAACTCGGCATTGAATCGCCCAACCGCGCAAGCTTGAAAAATCAAATCAAAACAGCAAGGATGTAGGGGCGGCCATCGGCCGTCCGCTGTTCCAAGAGCTTTCGGTTAATCGTAGGGGACGCCGTCTCGGGCGTCCCGCACTTCGTAGCGAATACCCCAGTATAGTAGGGGTGAACTGTGTTCGCCTCGTTAATGCTCGGCACCTTAACTTCACTGGAGAGGTGTTTTCTAGTGCCAAGGCCTCCCCTGTTAAGGGGAGGTGGCACGCGAAGCGTGACGGAGGGGTTCGCTTTTTACATATCCGGTTGGTATATATATGGACAATCTCACATAGATTATGTTGAGGTTGATTTTTTTGGT
>WRBX01000070.1 GCA_009784335.1 Oscillospiraceae bacterium | reverse complement strand
TGATGGCGAGGCGCCGCAAAAGCGTATCCCCAAAACCGCGCAGAAAACCATACCGTATGAGCGGATTTATGCCGATGGCGTGGTGCGCCTTGGCGATGGGATGTTCTCGAAATCGATTCAATTTCAGGATATCAACTACCAAATCGCGCGCCAGGATGACCAGGAAAACATCTTCATCAAGTATGGCGAGTTCCTGAATTATTTCGATCCGTCGGTGAATGTGCAGATTACGATTAACAACACCACCATCGACAAGGAGAAATACGAGAACGATATTATGCTGAAGTATAAGCATGATTTGCTTGATGAGTTTCGCCAGGAGTATAACGATATGCTGCGCAAGCAGATGAGTGAGGGGCGCAATGAAATCACGCATGATAAGTATATCACCATCACCGTCGAGGCGCCGAGCGAGGAAGAGGCGCGCATCAAGCTTAATCGGCTTGAGAGCGAGATGATGAATAACCTGAAGAAATTGGGCGCGAAATCCGAGCCGGTGACGGTGAAGAAGCGCATTGAAATGCTGCGCACATTTTTCCGGCCGACCGAGGATAAGGTTAATGTCGATTTCGAAAAGCTCAAGGAGCTCGGCACTTCCACCAAGGATGTTGTGGCGCCCGATGGCTTTTCGTTCAAACGCGACCATTTTATGATGGGTGAAAAATATGCCCGCGCGCTTTATATCAACACCTTGCCGTCGTTCCTCAACGATAAATTCCTCGCTGATATGAGCGATTTTGCGATTGAGATGATGATTACGATGAATATCCGCTCGGTTGATCCCGGCGAAGCGCTCAAAATCGTGCGCCATAAAATCACCGGTATGGAAACCAATAAGATTGAGCAGCAGAAAAAGGCGCTGAAATCGGGCTATGATATGAGTATGATTAGCCACGATTTGAAGCATTCGCTTGAGGAAGCCGAGGAATTGCTCGATGATTTGGTGAATAAAAACCAAAAAATGTTCCTGATGGGGCTAACGATTGTACATAAAGCCGATTCGCTCGAGGATTTGAATCGCGATACGGAAACTCTAAAGGCGCAGGCGAGGAAATCGCTCGTAACTTTGGGCGTTTTGAACTATAACCAAGAAAACGGAATGTGCTCCACCTTGCCGCTCGGCGTGAGCAAAGTGAATATCGCACGCACGCTCACCACTGAGAGCCAGGCGGTGTTTATGCCGTTCACATCGCAAGAATTGATGCAGAAGCACGGAATGTATTATGGCCTCAACGCCGTTTCCAGGAACCTCATCATTTTCAACCGCCTTAGCCTCAAAAACCCTAATGGATTCATTCTGGGCACCCCGGGCTCCGGTAAATCGTTCTCGGCCAAGCGCGAGATGACCAATGTGATTTTAAACACCGATGACGATGTGCTGATTATCGATCCCGAGCGCGAGTATGCACCGATTGCGGAGAATTTCGGCGGCGAGATGATTCATATTTCGGCCAGCTCCAAAAATTATATCAACCCGATGGATATGTCGGTTGAGTATTCCGATGACGAGAATCCGGTTATTCTGAAATCCGAGTTTATTCTATCGCTCTGCGAGTGCTTGCTCGGCGGCAGCGCGGGTTTAACGGGCATGGAAAGAACGATTATCGACCGTTGCGTGCGCAATGTTTACGCCGATTATATGCAGGAATTCGATCCGGCGAAAATCCCGACCATGCTCGATTTTCAGCTCGAGCTCGAGCGCCAGCCCGAAGTTGAAGCGCGCGGCGTTGCCCTCGCCCTCGAGATTTACACCAAAGGCTCGCTTGCAATTTTCGCTAAAAAAACCAATATAGATATCCAAAAGCGCCTTGTTGTCTTCGATATCAAAGATTTAGGCAAGCAGCTCAAAACCATGGGCATGCTCATCGTGCTCGATGCGATTTGGAATCGAATCACTACCAACCGCGCTGTCGGCCGTAAAACATGGATATATCTCGATGAAATCTACCTGCTCTTCACCAACGAATATTCGGCCAACTTCCTATTCGAGCTTTATAAACGCGCGCGTAAATGGGGCGGCGTGCCGACAGGAATCACGCAGAATGTCGAGGATTTGCTTCGAAGCGAGCTCGCCCGCCGTATGCTTTCCAACTCCGATTTCATCATGATGCTCAACCAAGCAACATCCGATAGAGTGGAGCTGGCGCATCTGCTCAATATTTCCAACACGCAAATGAGCTATGTAACCAACGCCGGCCCAGGCCAAGGCCTGCTCTTCTCTGGCGATTCCATCATCCCATTCATCGACAAATTCCCAATGGATACCAAGCTCTATCAAATGATGACCACGAGGCTGGATGAACTCCACGGGAAATGAGGAAAAAATAGCACGCGGATGACCCGGATTAAACGGATTAACGCGGATTTCAATTTAGGCATTAAGGAAAGAAAATGATAGAAGATTTAAAGCACAATGAATTAACCGAGAGTATTATTGAGGCATTTTATGATGTTTATAATTGCTTGGGTTATGGTTATTTAGAAAATGTGTATCAAAATGCATTGTATTTTGAATTGAAGGATATGGGTTACAAGGTCGAGGCACAAAAGGTAATCGAAGTTTTTTATAGAGAAAGAGTAGTGGGCAAATATTTTGCGGATTTGATAGTTGAAGATTGCGTAATTCTGGAACTAAAAGCCGCAAGCATGTTGGCAGTTGAGCACGAATGCCAACTAATTAATTATCTAAAATCTACTGATATTGAAGTGGGTTTATTATTGAACTTTGGGAAAAAGCCGCAATTTAAACGGAAAGTCTTCGAAAATGAAAATAAACAGAATATTGAGAAATAGAACACGGATTTCAATTTATCAAAGAAAATGGAACGCGGATTTACGCGGATGACGCGGATTTCAATTTCGATATATTTGGAAAAACAAATAGATAATAAAAATTGAATTAAACTATAAATGAGGCTGAATACTGTCGGACATAAAAATAGTATCCGCGTTATCCGCGTAAATCCGCGTTCAATAATTATTTGATAAAATAAGTAAAGCGAGGTGATTCACATGGCCAAATACAAAAAAAACGATGGCGATGCATTCGATGACGGCAGCGTGCGCCCATTATTCGGCGATGACGAGGAATTCGGCCCCGATTACAACGACCAATCAAACGACCTAATAAACAGAAAAAAAGGCGGCATCGATTTCTCTCATGGCGGCTCCGGTTTCGCTGCAACCGCAGAGGATGCCCTAAAAGAAGAAGAAAAAGCAAAAGCGCTCGAAGAAGCGCAAGAAAAAATGAATAAATATCTGCTTGAAAAAGATGTTAAAAAAGCAGAATTAGCAAAAAAGCGCGCCGAGCAGCGAAAAGTGGCGCGCCAAAAAGCGCAGCAAGAATACAGCGATGCCGCAAAAATATCTAAGGATGAAAAAAGAGCCGCACGCCAAGAAACCGTGGCGGAAGGGCACTCTCGGCAAGCCGAAATCCATCAGGCCGAAGCACAGCTCGCCGAAGCCACAAAAAAAGAGATCGAAAAAGAAAATGTCATTCACTCCGCGCGGCAGGAAGTAGATGTCCATAGCGATGTCGTGGGCATGAAAGAGCATGGCACAAAAGAGCAAACCGAAGACCATTTGGAAAAAGCCGAAAAGCAACGAGAAGAGCGAATTTTTCAAGAGGAAATCAGCAAAGAAGAACTAAAAGCCGAAACCAAAGCGCAATTTGATAAAGACCGTGCCGATATGGATGCCCGCCTCGCCGAGCAAGAAGCAAAATATACCGAAATAGCCGAGCAGCAAAGTGCCGCCGTTCGCAATGAAACCGTCGCCGCCGATTTAGCCGGCAAGGAAGCCGAAAAACTAAGGCGCGAGGAAAACGCCAGAAAAACCAAAGAAGCTTACATATCCGAAGCCGACGAGCGCAAGAAAATCGAGCTTGCTAAAAAAGGCGAATATGAAAGCTATGAGGCGAAAAAGCTAGACCTTGAAATTAAGAAAACCGAGAAAGCATATTCGCAGCAACTGGGGCTCGATCCCGATTTAGTCGAAAAAGAATATCGAAAAGCACAGCGCGAAGCCAAAAAATCTTGCGAGAGCATCACCGAAACCCGCATGCGCGAGGCCATGGAGCAAGATGGCATACGCACGCAAATCGCCACCAAGCAAGAGCAGCTCCGTGCTAACCAAGAAGCGAAATTCTTCCAAGATAGAGCCGAAACCGAAGAGGGCCAGCAGCTCAAAAAGCAGCAAAAAAAGATGCTCGAAGCCAAGGCCGATGCTAAGCCCGAAACCAAAAAAATCCTCACCACGCCCGAAGTAATCAAAGATGCCTCGCAAGCCAAAAGCCGCCTTGTCGACCAAATGGCAATGTCGCTCAAACGCAAAGTTAGCCGTATCACCGATATCGATAAACGCATCGCCGAAATCAACGAAGGCCTAAAAGCCGGCAATATCATGCAATCGAATGCCAATAAGTCGATTTTTATGCTGATGCGCGAGCGCAATAAACTGCTCGGCACCATTAAAGATAAAAAAATCCTCTCCAAATTCGGTTATAAAGCCCCCGTCGCCCTCGCCAAAAAAATCGGCGGCGCAAAAGGCGCAGCAGGCCGCCGCCTCGGCAACGCCGTGCTCGGTACCCGCTTCGGCAAGCAAGTCATGGCGATTTCCCGCAAACTCGAAAAAACCACTATCGCCCGCCAGTTCAAACGCGGCGTGAAAGGCGTTAATAAACTCGGCGCAAAAGGCATGGCAATCGCCGCACAAGCCGGCAAAAATATGGCGCAAACCCGCCAGCAAATCCGCGTTCTGCTCAAGAAAAATCGCCGCATGCT
>WRBX01000069.1 GCA_009784335.1 Oscillospiraceae bacterium | reverse complement strand
TCAAATTGCTTTTTCATTGCTTCCGCTTCTTCTTTAGCAACGGCTTCTTTAATTGTTTTAGGTGCGCCGTCTACCAATGCTTTTGCTTCAGCAAGGCCAAGGCCGGTTACTTCGCGAACTGCTTTAATAACCTTGATTTTCTCTTGCCCTGCTTCTTTTAGCACAACATTGAATTCGCTCTTTTCTGCCGCGCCGCCTGCTTCAGCCGGAGCTGCGCCGCCCACTGCTGCAACTGCAACCGGTGCTGCTGCTGAAACGCCGAATTCTTCCTCTACTGCTTTAACTAGCTCTGCTAGCTCTACTACTGTTAGTTTTTTGATTTCATCTAATATTTTACTTACTGCCATGTTTTTTACTTCCTTTCTTAAATAAGATTTTTTCTAGTGGCTAGTGTTTAGTGACTAGTGATTAGTTTTTTTCTAGTCACTAGCCACTAGACACTAACCACTTGCTTTTTACGATGCTTTTGCTGCTGCTGCGCCTAATGCCCTTGCTAAGCCGCTGATGTTACCCTGCAAGACATTTGCCAGGCCATACATCGGGCTTTGCAGCGAGCCGAGAAGCTTGCTGAGCAGAACTTCTTTCGAAGGCAGAGTCGCGAGCTGCTTAATCGTGGCGATATCAACCACTTTGCCTTCCATAAAGCCGCCTTTGATTTCAAGAAGCTCGTTTTCCTTGGCAAAATCGTGCAGCACTTTTGCGGGGGCGACAACATCGTCGGCGCTTGTGGCCAGAGCTGTCGGCCCTTTTAAAATCGGCTCAAGTTCGGCTAAATTCGCGCCTTCGAGGGCGAACTTAATTAGGCGATTTTTGATAACGCTATAGGTGACTCCCGCCGCGCGAAGCTTGTTGCGAAGCTCGGTGTCATCCGCTACCGATAGGCCGCGATAATCGACCAACACGCCGGTTTTGGTGGCTTTTAGTAGCGCTTCCAGCTCCACCACTTTTTGCTTTTTCTCTTCGAGTACTTTTTTATTTGGCAAGTTTATATTCCTCCTTTCTATGTGGATTTTTGCGAATGGTATCACTAACATTGTAGGGGCGGCATTCTGCCGCCTGGCGACTAAAAGTCGCCGCTACAACTTAGGTGCAACCATTCTGCGTTTTGGGCAATATAAAAACCCTTTGTCCACATAGAAAAAGAGCGTAATTTACACTATATTTTCTTCCTCGGCAGGATTTATGTTTCATTAGAAACCACCGGCTGTCTGTGGAACATTTTGTATATTAGCAAGTTTATTCATTCTTGTCAAGTTTCTTGACTTTTTTATTACATTTTCATAAAATGGTTTATGGTGATTTAGAAATTTGGAGAATATATCAAATTCATTTTTGCAGCTGGCGGGGCTCTCTTTTGCCAAGAGAGTGCAGTTTGTGCTGGAAAAAATTTGGCCTAATCAGAGCACGGCGAACATTGAAAATGCCATTCGCAGCTCGTTCACGCGCGAAAATTTTGGCACAAATTCAATCTGCCCGATTTTCAAGAAAGAGGAAACGAGCTACATTGCCGAGATGTTTCGCGGGCCGACAGGCAGCTTTAAAGATTTGCATTCTCTGCTGATGCCATATATTGTGCCGGCCAGAAGGCTTAATTTGGTGGCGGCATCGGGAAGCAGCGCTGTGGCAGCGGCTGTGAGCTTCACTAAGGCAAATCGCGCCAAGGCGCTGATTTTCTATTCAAAGACCGATATTTCTGAGAAGAATTATTTGGAGCTTGCCACGGTTAACTCCAAAAATGTTGTTGCTATGGGCTTGAATAGCGAAATTTGCGATATTCAGCGCAAGATTGATGAGATTGCCGGGCATAATGAAAAAATAAATTTGATTAATTCGATGTATTTGGGCAAATCTGCGCCGCTGGCGGCCTGCCTTATCTCTCTCTACTGCGAGCTTTTGACGCATCGCGAGATTAAGATTGGCGAGCCGATAAATATTAAGTTTCCGCGAAAACATTCGAGCTTACAGCAGGCGATTTTGATTGCAGCAAATTTGGGAATGCCGATTAGTAGGAATGCGTGCAAATCGCTGGCGCTACAAACTAAGAATCCGATTAGGAAAAAAGATTTAAGCGAATTAAAGGAAAGGCCGATTATTTCGGATGCAATTTTGAATTTAGAGCAGATGGAGCAGTTTATTGGGATGGTGGAATTATGAGTATATTTGCGTTATCAGATTTGCATTTATCCTTTGGCGTTAATAAACCAATGAATGTCTTTGGCAAGGCTTGGCATAATTATGAGGAAAAGATTCGCGAGAATTGGGAACGCGAGGTTAGCGATGATGATTTTGTGCTGATTTGCGGGGATTTTTCGTGGGCTACATATGTTGATGAGGCTAAGTTGGATTTTGAATTTATAAACGCGTTGCCGGGCCAAAAGATTATTTCCAAGGGCAATCATGATTATTGGTGGACGACGGCCGCCAAGCAAAAGGAATTTTTAGAACAGAATAATCTTGACAAAATTAGTTTTTTGCATAATAATAGTTATGTACTTGGTGAAGATGTTGCCGTGTGCGGTGCGCGCGGGTGGACGCCCGAGGAAATGCATAAAAATGACGAGGATAGAAAGATTTATGATAGAGAGTTAATTCGGCTGGAGTTATCGCTGAAATCTATTCCCTCCTCTGCTTCGACCAAAATAGCCATGCTGCATTATCCGCCCGATAATAAGGTTATGCAGATACTTAGTGATTATAAAGTGGATGAGTGCGTTTATGGGCATTTGCACGCACAGTCGCATAAATATGCGGTTTATGGCACACTGGATGGCGTGCGATATAATTTAACATCTTGTGATTATTTGGGGTTTAGCCCATTTAAAATAATGTAAGGGGGAAAATGATGGTAACACTGAATTTAGATTCCATGGTGGGGGCGAAGCTTAGCAGAGATGGTAAGGATTTTTATCGTGAAAGAATAGGGGAGCGGCCATATGTTAATGAAAAAGGGTTAACTTCAATGAGGCTATGGGATTTTGCTCTTATATTTGGCAAGCTTAGCAAGAGGAAACTTATGTCTTTTATCGAAGATTTTGAGCTCACGATTAGTGCAAAAGATTTGATGGTTGAAACCAATCCGCCTACTTTGCAGACTATTGCAAAATTGCGGCAAAATAATTCTGCCGGGAGAGATTATGAAGCGAAGCTAAATCTAAATGCTGTTGTGTCGGCAAAACTTAGTAGAGATGGCAAGGATTTTTATCAAATAAGGAGCAAGACCGGTGAGCGACCATATGTTGATAAGCAAGGCCTAACTCCAATCAAACTTTACAACTTTGCATGGATGTTTGGAAAGCTTGCAAAAGGTCACCTTGAAGGTTTAGTTGAAAATTTTGAGCTGGTAGTTGATATAAACAATCTGCAGGTTCAAATGGATAAGCCGACTTTGGAAATGAGGCAGGGTATGACTTATGATAACGAACCAGATTGGGATATGTATAAGCAAGAACCCGATGCGAAAGGACCAATAAGATAATGACAAAATTACTTAAAAAAGAGAATAATATTGCAGAATTTGAAATTGAGATTGGCGCGGAGGATTTTGCGTCTGCTATTGCAAAAGCGTATGGAAAGGCCAAGAATAAGATTTCTGTGCCTGGATTTCGCAAGGGCAAAACTCCGCAGAAAATCATTGAGAATTATTATGGCGATGATGTGTTTTTCGAGGATGCCGTGAATGAGGTGCTGCCTGCTCGTTATGAAGATGCGATTCGCGAGCTGGAGCTCGCGCCGATTGATAGGCCGAATGTCGAAACCAAGGAGCTTTCGCGCGAGGCCGGCGCTGTTCTTTCTATTAAAGTGGAGTGCGAGCCTGAGGTTCAGGTTAAAGATTACCTCGGTGTAAAAATCCCGAAAATCGTGCATAATGTTAAGGATGAAGATGTCAAGGGCGAGCTGGAAGCTTTGCAGGCGCGCAATGCACGCACGATTACTGCAAATGATGATTACCTGATTAAAACCGATGATATCGCCACAATTGATTTTGAAGGGTTCATAGCGGGCGAGGCTTTCGAAGGTGGCAAGGGCGATGAACATCCGCTGGTGATTGGCTCGAATTCGTTTATTCCCGGATTTGAAGAGCAGCTGATTGGGATGAAAAAGGGCGAGGCTAAGGATGTGAAAGTGACTTTCCCGAAAGATTATCATTCTGAGGAGCATGCCGGAAAAGAGGCTGTTTTTAAGGTTGAAGTGAAGAAAGTGGAGGTTCGAGAGCTGCCGAAAATTGATGATGATTTTGCGCAGGATGTGAGCGAATTTGATACGCTGGCTGAGTTTAAGGCTTCGATTAAGGAGAAATTGGCCGTGGAAGCTGAAAAGCGCGCTAAGGCTGAGAAGGAAGACGCGGTGATTGACGAGATAATCAAGCAGATTGATATTGATATTCCCGAGGTTATGATTCGCGACGAAATCCAGCAGATTGCACGGCGCATGGAGCATTCTCTGGCGCATCAGGGCATTGATTTAGAGACATATATGCAGATTACGGGGATGACGCCTGAGAATTTTGTGGACCAAAATCGCGAGCGGGCAATCAATCAGGTTAAGGCTAATTTGGCACTGAAGAAGATTGCCAAGCTTGAGGGGATTGAAATTTCTGAGGATGAGCTGGCTAAGAAATATGAGGAATTGGCTGAGGTTTATAAGCAACCTGCCGACGAGGTGAAGAAGATGATTCCCGAAGATGCGGTGAAAGCTGATATGGTGGTTGAGAAGACAATTGAGTTGCTGGTGAGTAGCGCTAAGGTGAAATGAAAAGCGAACCTCTCCGCCCACTTCGTGGGCACCTCCCCTTAACAGGGGAGGCATGTGCACAAAAGACCTCCCCTGTTAAGGGGAGGT